>CAUVGV010000180.1:0-4864 GCA_963551505.1 uncultured Kingella sp. | reverse complement strand
CAATTAAAGTACATCCACCTTCCATTTTATTACAGATATTATCTAATTCGTGAGAAGTAACGGCTTGTCCAACAGTTGATGAACCTGATACTTTTGTAGCAACAACAACATAGGTGTTGTCGTCGGCGGGGCGGACGAAGTCGTTGCGCTCGTCGTTCCATGAGAATTTGGAGCCAAAGATGGCATTGGTAACAAGGTTAAATACAATGGCTTGCCAGCCATATCTAATAGTAGCACTACCAATATTTTTAAGTATTGGACCCGCTGCCCTAGCTTTGGATAGTATGCTAGCAAATACCTTTCTTTTGTCGGTTACTACCCGATATGCCGCAGGGATAGCATCTGCGGATTGTGCACCGTTGCTGCCCACCACTACGGCGGGAAGTGTACCGCCACCCCTAAATTGATTACCGTTTAATCTGTAACTAGCCCCGCGCATATCGTGTCTTGGGTCGTATTCAATACTATAACTGCCGTTTTTAACCACGACGCGCGTACCTTCTGAATTAAAACCGCCGTTGGCAAAAGCTAAGCAAGGGATAAAGGCAAAGGCTAAAAATAGTTTTTTCATTCTCTACGGATTAACTCTTTTTCCCTTTCCTGTTCACGCTGCTTTCGCATAAATTCCATGAACTCTATTTGTTCGGAAGTTGGTGGGTTTGTTGGCGGCGGAACTGGATTTGGGGCATTGTCAAAAAATATATCGTCGTCTATATCAACATTTTCAGTTTTATTTGAAAAACCTTTTTCAAGAAAAAGTCCCAAAATATAAAGCACAATAACCACGGCAATCTGTTTTGAAATACTCCAATCTGCAAGAATTTTGTTTTTCCATAACCAGTAACCTGTTATTGCCGCAGCAATCATAATCAACGCTTCTTTCAACATTTCAAACCCTTTCAAATGAAAGGTTTGAATGTATCACTTTAAAAATATTAACGCTACTAGCGGCAGGGCGAAACCGAGCAAATAATAAAAGTCAATTATCACTGCTGTCTCCTGTGATTTTGGATAGGCTGGTAATAAGATTGATGGCAAGTTTAAAACAATACGCTATGACAAATACGGTTAGTACATAGCCCCCTATTTCTGCACCTGCTTTCATTTGTTCTACTGGATTACATTCAGGATAGCTTAGTGTGATTTTGTTGCCTTGATAGTACCATCCATCTTGGACGCGGATTGGGCGGTAAACCTGCCCATCCGCGCTAAGCAGTGGGGATTGAGTGGATAGCACTAAATCATCCGCTTGTAGTTTGGTTTCTACGCATTGAATGCCGACGCGATAACCCACTTTTTTCCCCTTTGCTTTATTTGATGGTTTTAATCATGCCCCATGCAAGTTTGAAACCTTGCATGGCGACAATCACGGTAATAGATGCCATACCAATTGCTGAAATCACACCAATAAATGCGCTGATACCAGCAGCGACTTTATTACCAATTTCGCCCAATGGATCGCCACCATCGGCATAAGCTGCAAATGGCACAACTGCCATAGTGAAAACAGCAAGAGCTTGACTTGCTTTCAATTTTAAGTTTTTCATGGTTTTCTCCAAGAAATGAATTAAGGGGCGGTTAATTGAAATTTGATTTGTACCCACCGCCCCGAAAGAGAGTACATATCAACCGATGTATCTACTGCCTAGGAATAAAATCAGGCAGACGATAAAGGCTATGCCTAGAAATTTGGGATTGTTCATTAAATCTTTCATTTGCTACTCCTGTTAAGTGAGTGGGGTGCCTAAGGGGCTTTTAAGCGCGGACACCCCAACGCGCCTAAATCGTTAATCGGATGTGCTGACTTCTTGAATTAACGCGAAACTAAAAATATTGAATGCTTCGCCTATCTCATCAATCGCTGCGGTTAAAGCATCTTCTCGCGTTTCAAACAATCCAGCTCGTGAGATATAAGGCGTTTGTCCTACATCTCCGTTGTCAGAACACAGAAACTCAAACGTATCTAAGTCCTGAACAACATAGCGGATTTGTTGTTCCATTTTTTAGCCTTTCACATTGGATGCGACCGGGGCTACTTTCGCTGGAATACGGAAATCTTTTAAAACGTCTTTACTGCGCCCGCCCGCATTGGTTACGCGAACAAATGCTAGTTCCAATTCACAAGGGAAATCTAACCCAGCAAAACGCTGGTAATTGATGCTTTCGCCAAAGCGGATTTTGGCTGTACCAAAACCCATTGCGTTGCCACTATCTACATCCAGCGGAGCAGCAACTAATACGTTGCAGGTATCCACCAATTCGCCATCAATCTCATCGCGGAATTTGGTTACACCCATTACGATGCGTTTGGTAAATTGAACGTCATTTGCGCTATTAAAATTTAAAGACATGTTGCTTTTCCTTATGTTGATTGTTGATTAAATAAATGCTGGTACTTCAAAAGCAGCCAATCGGTTTGCATCTCTTGCCGATTTTCGCGCAGCCAAACAGCTAAATCTTTTTCAAGTAGAAATGATTGACATTGGTTTTTTTCCCGCCAAACTTCAAAAGGCTGTTCGGTTTCTGAATCTATCCACCACTTCACTTCGTCTTGTTTTAAATCAGCAATTAACTGATTAAATTGCACAAAGATTTTTTCCGCTTCGCTTGACTGATAACCTACTTGTTCGTGATAGTAGGTATTTTTGGCATCTTGGCAGTTGTAAACCGCGGGGTCTAAACCTTTGGGGTATTTGCCCGCTTCGCCTATTAGGGTTTCTCTGATTTTTGTATCACTCCACCCCATATCAAACAGTAAGCGAACGATGCCACCTACTTGTTGTTTGGCAAATTTGAGTTTACTTTCAAAAACAATATTTATAGCTTCGGTTTTGTACTCAATTCGCGCTACTCCGCCGATAAATAAGCCTTTGCTGTATAAGTTTTCATAGGCACCGCCAAGATATTGCCCTGCATGAATGAGTATATCTATCGGGATATTGAATTTTTGGTCGCGGCTTTTGCTTTTGCGATATTCCACTTCAAAGCGCACCCATCGGCTATTTTTATCGCCTAGTTGCTTGCCCTTTTCATAAATGCGTGTGTATTTGCTGGAATATTTGCGTGTACCGATATAGGCGGTTTTGCCGGTATCATCGTTACATTCCCAATCCGTACCTTCGCGCCTAAATTTGGGGCGGGAATTGCGAACATCGTATAAACCGTTGCACCAGTCTAAATAGGCTTCTTCGGGGATGTATTCGCCGTTGAAAAAATCTTTGGCTACATCTGCACGCGAGATGCTGAAACTTGATTCCTGATCGGCAAATAAATACAGTCGGTTTTCCCAATCGGGTAAAGCAGCTTGGCAGCCTGTTCCGTTAATGGATACGAGAAATTTCCCACCATTGCCGCCGATATGGACTTCGCCATAATTGGCTTCTTTGCCGCCCAGTTGGTAATAGTTTTCGTAAAAGAATTTACCTTTACCGAGCCTATCGCCAACAATGCCAAACCCGAATATTTCATGCAGAAAGCGACTTAATTCGGTTACTTGTTCGTCCAAAGATACACAGACTTCGGAAAAGAGAATGTTTTTGTTTAAAACACACACATCGCAAGTAAACCGTAGATAGTCAATAAATGCGCCATCTGATTGCCCTCTGCGTAAAGGGACTTCTATTAAATCGCCTTTCTCGTTAGTGAGATAATGGGAAAAATATTCCTGATTGCTAAATAGGGATGCATCTAGGGTTTGTGTTTCACTCATTGCTCCGCTCCCTTGCCATTTGTTTTTTTTGCTCCCCCCCTATTAGACAGGGGGGGCAGCAGCGCGAGGACGTGCGCGACGTACCGCGTAAACGCGCTTCGCCGCGCACGCCTCCGCGCCTTTGCCTTTCTCTTGGCTAGGGATGTTGAAAATGAAATAAATGGGCTGTGCTGTTGCTTTGATTTTGGATGCAACAGTCGTGTGTACTTCGTTAGCTTTGGCATTAGCTTTTGGACAATTTGTTACGTTTGTCGCCTCTAATGCCACAGCTTCGTTTGGTGTGTTTTCAGGCTGCTTTACGGCTGCCAATAACTGTTTGACTCTGCGTAAAGCGGATGATTTGCGGGTATAGCTGTAAATAAATTGACCGTTGAAAATCAAATCAAAGGTTTCATTTTCGGTTTTTAGGATTTCATAAGTATTCATTTGCTTGCCCCTGTTTTCTTTTTGGCTTGGTTTTGCCTTGCTAGCTCGCGCCAGTCGGTTTTGGTGTAGTCAATCGTGTTTTGGAATACGTCTAAATGCTTGGCTTCAAACTGGGCTACTTTTTCGCAGACTTCGGCGAGTGTTTGACAAATACTGGTTTCTATTACGCCTGTATTACTTGGATTGATTACCAGCATGTTTAGCTGGTAGTTTTGGCTTTCGGCGTTGCGTTTGATTTGGATGGATAGATCGATGTTCATTTCTTTGCCCGCTTTATTTCACAAACTTTTTTTCTGAACGTTCCCATAATGTTTTTGACTCAATCGCTTTGAGATAAAGACGAGAATTTAACTTGTCTATTTCATCCTTAACCACGTATGCTCGGGCTTTTAATGCTTCTAGCTGTTTGAAATATTGGTTTTCCCATAAACTTTGTGAAATAAGTAAAGCAAGCACTAATACAATGTCGTTTTCTAAGCCCCATGTACTTGTGTTTTTTGGTTCTTCGGCAAATCGTTTTTCTAATCGTTCAACTTTTTTGCTGTACTCATCAACGATAATTTGCAAGTCAATTTCTACTACGTTGCTTGTGTTGTCGATATTTCTATATTTTTGTTGCATGATAAAAGCCCCTTAAATTAATGTTAGTTAATTCAAGGGGCTAAACCCGAAATGGCAAGTTTTAATCAAAGCCCCTTGAATGGGGGCTACTATATAAGGTCGGGCATT
>CAUVGV010000179.1:0-4881 GCA_963551505.1 uncultured Kingella sp. | reverse complement strand
AATAATGAACAGTTATGAACAGTTAGAGCCGCGCAGCCCATAAACTGCATTTTTCCCCAAACATACCAAACATCAACCAAGCGGGAATGCCACCCCCGCACCCCCGCAGCACCGAATAAAACAAAAATACCTCACAAGGAGGTATTTTCATTTTATTAGGTGCCCAATTTTTGCGTTACTGATTCAACAGACCTATACCGCTGAAAAACCCCATTTTCCGCCCAATAGGTACACATCTCTTTGCTTGCGTAGACCTTTGTCCCCTGTTCGGTATAACAGTTACACGTTGATACTGATTTCACACACCCCGCTACCGTTTCCATGTTGACGGGATTGCGCAGGTTATCATAAATCGGCGCGGTTTCAGGCAGCGACGGCACACGCGGCACATAATCGTTTACATCACCGCCCACAATCACTTTTTCAGGTTCAGAAGCCGCCAGAGCAGGCTTCTCAGCAAATTTCTCAAGCCCCGTTGCGACCACCCCAGAAGCCACCGATTGCGCAGGCGCAGAAGCCGCCACAGGCGTTTGTTGTACATCTTGACCTCCTAAATTCTGATACGACGATTTAGCCCAATACAAAGCCCCCAGCACGACAAACGGCAGGATAACGAGCGCATACCAATACCACGACAGCGATTTTTTGAATTTAATGTGTTTGGTTGCACTCTTGTAGAGTGTGAATGTTCTTTTGTCAGGTTTGTAAATTTCAGAATACGCCAAGTCAAACGTCGCCCGAGAAAAGGACGTTTGCAGATGATTCCACTCATACATGCGCGAGCCAAGCTGTTTTCTCTCAATGTGTATGTGCTTCCCCACCAATCCCTTTACAAATGGATCCAAGTAGGCAGGATTTTGTGTAATCAGAATCAGCGTTAAACCGTAATGCCGCAACGTGTTCAAACCCTCCACATGCAAAGGCAGCTTTGTTGAAACTGCCCGAGGTGGGTATATTTCCATTGCCTCATCCACAAAAATTACAGAACCCTCAGGGAAATTCTCATGTAATGGCTTGGCTACAAAGTCCTCAGGCGAGACATCCGCAATCGGCAGCACCCTTTGGTTTATATCCGGAATGTTCACGGAAAAAATAGGGCGTTTATTTCCCTCAGCATCCTCAAACAGTTCAAACTTGTTATCCAAGACCCACGTCAAAGCCATAGACGTTTTACCTGTTCCCGGCGTGCCCGTAATCAAGTAAATCATTTAGCCACCTTTTCAGCCACCGACATTGACAGCGTAAAAGCGCAGGCACTCAACAGCACATTGACCGCTTCCCCGACACCCGCCATCAACAGGATTTGATAGCCGTCGCCCAGCCCCTGAATATTTGCCAGCATCGAGCGAAACACCTGATTGATTAAAACATTGACCCCCGCATACGCCACACCGAATGCGCCCAGCCCAACCAAATATTTCCCCAGTCTCTCAATAAGCCAAACACCGAAAGCACGTAACAAACCAAGCAGAGCAGGCATCATTCACTCCTTGAACCCTTAACGATAATGAACAAAGCAGACAACCACGCAAACGCGATTACCAGCGGACGCATGATGACTGCCAAACGACACAGCCAGCCATAGGACAGCGCGAACGAGCCAAAAATCCCCACATTCACCGACACATCCGCAGGACACGCACCACCCCCTGAAAAGTAATTTGTAACCTTGAATTTGGAAAAATCCTTACTAGGCTTCTCCTCTTTTACATCCTCATTCTTGTCATCAAACTTCGAATCTTTGGTGGTAATACAGGACAAAGATTGGGGATGAGTTTTACAAAATGCCTCCATGTCGTTTTTATCCTCAAATTTGTTCTCTATCGTCGTGTTGTTATTCGTTGTCGTGTTGTGAGTTATGTTGGTGGTGGTATTGTTTGAGGTGGTTGTCGTGGTGGTGGTTGTATTGGCTGAAGTATTGCCCGCACCACCGCCCACACCCGCGCCCGCCCCCTGAACGCCACCACCCACGCCCGCAGAATCCACACCGCCACCCACACCCCCGCCAGCATTAGGCATAGGTACAGCAGGCACAGGACGCGGCTTCATGGCATCAATCGCAGCCTTTTCCTTTGCCGCACGCGCAATGCCCCGCTGTCTATTCGCCTCAATATCTGCTTTTTCCTTCTCAGCATCTCTAATAGCCTTTTCTGAGCATTCCTGCCCCAAACGACTAGAACCACCATAAGCACGAACACAAAATTCAAGTTCTTCAGCTAATTGTTTTTTTAATGCCGCTTCCTTTTCAGACAACCCCTTAAAATACTCAGCCCAAGCCTTACCCCAAGAACGTAAAGCATTTAAATACGCCTGATCCGTTACATACGGTTCAGACGGCATAGGAACAGACGAACCACCAGCAGCACCACCCGCACCGCTGCCACCCTTATCCCCGCCCTTATCCGCACCCGCAGCTTGCCGCGCATTTGCACCAAGCTGCCCCGCCAACGACCCCGCCGCCGAAGTTCCACCCCCAGCACCCGCCCCAGCACTTCCCGCACCGCCATTTGGTAACGGCATGGACGGAATACCTTGTACAGGACCCGCACCACCACCCAAATCAGGACGGATAATATCCGGCGTTCTACTACCCCCACCGCTACCACCAAAAGACCCACCACCGCTACCCGGTTTGTTCACATTCGGCGCAACGTCAGGAGCAGGATTAGCCGTATATTTCCCACTCGTATCCACAAACCCAAAAGCAGGCAAACAAAAAGCCACCATCGCAACGGCAGCCCACAATCTATTCTTCATTTCAAAGCCTCAAACAATCCGTAACAAATAAACAACGCCGCCATGCCCGCCAGTAAGTAATCGCCCGTCATAAGAAAGCAGCCCTTTTTGCATAAGAGAACACAATCAAAATCACAGTAACCGCCAACATCTCTTTAAAGAACAGGTTAAAAAACTGTGCCGAAGTCATACAGTCAGGAAAAAACGCCGCCAACTGCCTATCCGTCATTTGGTTAAGAGCAGCCACAGCATCAGAGCGAGCAGCAACGTCAGCAATTCGACTAACGAAATCTCGTTTTGCGGAAACCACATCAGCGTAACAAACGCCATTTTGTAAATAAGCCATGATGATAAAAACTCAGGCAGCCTGAAAAGACTGCCCAAAAGCGATTAGCCGCGAGAAGCTTTTTTACCGAAACTCAGCGCAACCAAGATGCCGATTAAGCCAAAAATGGCAGCACCTACGGCGAGAATTACAGGTTTACCCGCAGAAATCCCCTCAACCAGCGGAGCAGGGTCGATGGTATCAGCGGCGAAGCTAACAGCTGGCAGAGCTACCACAACAGCAGCCATGCCCAGTTTTTTAAGTTGGTTTTTCATGATAAAAGTCCCAATGGAGGCAAACAAAGAACCGTTTTAAGCGAACCGCCCCCGAAAGTTCCCTCAAACGCTTTTTCCCCGCCCGCGCTTGCGCTGCGAGCACTCGCTTATATCGCGGGCGGGGAAAACGCTTGGCGAGAAAGCCCTTTCAGGGCTTTTTCGCATCAAACTAGGACGGTTTATATTTCGGAGAATGAATAGGGAAAAGCCGCCAAAAACCCCGAGCAAGACCCTAGTTTTCAATATAAAAAACGGTTTCAGAATCTTTTGGCGAATACAAATACACAGGCACTTTTACAAAGGATCTAGGCACTTTCGCCCACTTATCAGGTTCTTTTGTTTTGATACGAACGTTAGAGATAGAACGAGACGTATTCACTAAAACATTTAAATAATGTTTTACTTCACCTTCTTTTGAAGTACTTTGTGTAACCCCTTGAAATTCCCCACACAAAAATAGCCCTTGCACTTGATTTTGAGTTTCAGACATAACTTAATTCCTTATAGTCCATTGTGCCGTTAAACACATAAAAACAAACAAAAATACACATACAAATCAAAGTTCTATAACTTCCCCCGTCATTGGGTTGTAACTTACTTTAAGCACACCATTTACAGCCATCTCAAAGTAAAAAAACTCTTGCACGGCTTCATATTTATGAAGCTGAAAATCATCCCAAATTTTGTCTTTTGCCCGATAACACCAATTACACCCATACAGAGCACCCATCACTTCGCTGTAATTTGTTTCGTTCATGCTTGCGAGCTTTTGCACTTCGCCCAGATAGCGTGCCGGCATGCGATGCGCGTACTTTGCCAAACGATAGCGAGCTATGTTTGTCTTGCACAGGATGAAATCTTGCAATGCCCGCCGCCACTCTTTCGCCGAATCAGAAGTCCACGCAAACACACTTGATGCCACACGCCATTGCCACGATGCTTTGCCACTGGTGGAGCGCACGAGACGAAAGCCCTTGTCTCTCGCTTCACGTTGCAAAATCCCCTTTGTGAGGTATTTCGCCAAATACCTTGCAATGCCTTTGCCGTTGTACACAGGGAGGATTTGCGAGCCGAACTTGTCGCCAAAGCCGTATTTAGGCACAGCTTGGCGGAATTGCGCCCAAAGGGCTTTGAGGTACTTATTCGCGCTGGCATAACGCTGTTTGCGGTTTAGGCGTTTGTTTTTAACTTCCTCATGGTCAAAGCACACCACCGCACCACCACGCACTTCTGAAAAAATATTGCCGAGAAAAGCCACCACGAAATGAAAGTGAATCACCCCCGATTTATGCCTTTCGTAAACGCCGATATAGCCCTTTGAAACCTTACTTAAAAAATTTGTCCTGAAACTGTTAAACCGCCGCGAGGCTTCATGCACGCAGTCCACTTTCTCGCTAAACGTCAAAGTCAGAAAACCACAGTTTTCAATCCCGAAATGGTCCACGAAGGCTTGCACGTTGGCAGTAAAGGAATAGGCTGGTTTGGATGCTGAAACCGTCATACCTCAACACCCAAAAAACTGGTTTTGCTCATGTTCATTCTCCT
>CAUVGV010000178.1:0-4965 GCA_963551505.1 uncultured Kingella sp. | reverse complement strand
CCCCCAGCTCAGATAACACCACCATCCGCCAGCTCATCAACCAACACTACCACCGCCCCCTGCCCGCGCATCAATGCCAACTCTCCGCCCCGCCCGCCAGCAACCCAAAGCAGCCTGAAAACACCGCCTACTGCATGAAGCCCGCCGCCAGCCAGAGCGTAACCCGCCACGGTAAAGCCACCCGCTATGTGCTCTACACCGGCTTCGCCTACGACACCCGCGAACAGCGGAAAAACGACAGCCACGCCGCAGCAGGGTTGGCCGAACTGTTTGTGCTAGAAAAAACAGGCGACGCATGGCGCATCGCGCAACACGGCAAAAGCGAAGTCGGCGCATGGGGCGAAACGCCGCAAGAATGGCAGTTCGTGCAAGTGGGCGCGCAAAACTGGGGCTACCAAACCCAAAGCGGCTTCACAAATCAAGGCATAACCGAAACCGGGCAATTTCTCCTGTTTACCGACAACAGCCGCGTCGCCACCAGCTACATCCCAAACAGTTCCGACAACGGCGGTATGTATGGCGATTGCAGCGACTACACAGGCGCAGAAAAACGCCATTGCCAAAACAACCAAGTCAGCCTAGCAGCCCAAATCCGCTTCAACCGCGCCACCGAACAAAACGGCGTGTGGGGCATCCAAGCCACGCTCAGCGGGCAAGACCGCCAAAAACGCTACACGCAGCAACCATACGCCATGCCGTATAACAGCCGCCAACACCGCCACACCGTGCCAAAAAACTATCCGCTTTACGTCGCCCCCTAATACACCGCATCCCGTTTAAACCGCGCCGCCACCCATTTTCAGGCTGCCTAAACTTGTTTACAAAGGCAGCCTGAAACCCCATCCCACCCCACAACACATCCAACCCACCATGCCTACCCTCTACCTAATCCCCACCCCCCTCGGCGCAGCCGACACCCCCAGCCTGCTGCCCCACGAGCAAGCCCAAATCGCCCACCTTACCGACTTCGTGGTAGAAGCCGAAAAAACCGCCCGCGCCCACCTCAAACACATGAATCTCGCCGCCCCCATCCGCGCGCTCAACCTGCAACCGCTCAACGAACACACCCCAGCGCGCGATGTCGCCGCCCTGCTGCAACCCCTGCGCGATGGGCGCGATTTAGGGCTGATTAGCGAAGCAGGCTGCCCCGCCATCGCCGACCCCGGTGCAAACCTAGTCGCCCAAGCCCATGCCGCAGGCTACACCGTCAAGCCACTTATCGGCGCAAGCAGCATCGTGCTCGCCCTGATGGCATCAGGCGCAAACGGGCAAAGTTTCGCCTTCAAAGGCTACCTCCCCGCCAAGCAAGACGAGCGCATAGGCAGCCTGAAAACGCTGGAACACCGCTCGCGCCAAGCCAACGAAACCCAAATCTTCATAGAAACCCCCTACCGCAACGAAGCCCTGCTCGCCGATGCCCTCGCCACCCTACACAACGAAACCCGCCTCTGCGTCGCCTGCGATTTAACCCTGCCCAGCCAGCAAATCATCAGCCAAAGCATCCACCAATGGCGCAAAATGCCCGCCCTGCCCAGCCTAAAAAAACGCCCCGCGATTTTTGTGTTGCACGCAGGGCAATAGGCAGCCTGAAACGCAGTTTTAGTGCAACTCAAACCCATCCAACAAAAAACCGTTTGGCATCCACACCAAACGGTTTTGTTTTCGCATCACAACCGCGCTTCGCTACACAGATTGCCTCGGAGTAAACAACAATTTCAGGCTGCCCCAACATCGCTATATTTCGCCAGCGCAGGCGTTTCGCCGCCTACCACGAGCAGGGGTAAGCCCCTGCACCCCACGCGGGATAGTTTTCAGGCTGCCTCCCCGCACACGGCGCAACTTGGATTTTTTTGGATTTTGAACGACTGCCATGCGCCGCTGAGTGCGTTGTAGCACTTCAACACGCCGTGTTCGCAGGGCAAACCGATGATGATTTTCAACGCTTCGGCGGCTTGCATTGCGCCGATGATGCCCACCAGCGGCGCGAAAATGCCAAATGTGGCGCAGGCGGCATCGGGGCTGGGCGTGTCGGGTGGGAACAGGCAGGCATAGCAAGGCGTATCGGCAAGGTCGGGGCGGTAAACAGCGAGCTGCCCATCAAAACGCACCGCCGCGCCTGATACCAAGGGTTTGCGCGCGGCAACGGCGGCGGCGTTAATCGCTTGGCGCGTGGTGAAATTGTCGCTGCAATCCAGTATCACATCGCAGCGCGGCGCAAGCTCTGCTAACGCGGCTGCATCTAGTTTGCCGTGCGTTGCTATGCGGCAGCCTGAATTTTGCTGCTGCAAAAATTGCTGCATGGCTTGGGTTTTCAGGCTGCCGATGTCTGTCTCGCGGTAGCTGATTTGGCGCTGCAAATTGGTTTCGTCCACGCGGTCGTGGTCGGCGATAATCAGCGTGCCGATGCCTGCGGCGGCAAGGTAGGGCAAGGCAGCCGCGCCCAAGCCACCACAGCCCACCACCAGTGCGGTGGCGTGGAGCAGCTTTTGTTGCCCTTCAATGCTGATTTCGTTGAGCAGGATGTGGCGGCTGTATCGCAGGAGTTGAGTGTCGTTCATGGGTGGGGAAAGCTGGGGAAAGTGGAGCGCGGCGTTACGCGCGAAAATGGGGGAAAGGGCGTTTCAGGCTGCCTCTGATGGTTTTAGTCTGCAAACGATGGAGCGACGGCGGCTCGCCGATATATTTTCAATCAGTAAAGCCCTGTTGAACAAAACATTTAGCGACGAGCCGTCGCCGCTCCATTTTGGATTTCAGGCTGCCTATCGTGCACAACAAAGGCAGCCTGAAAACGGGTTTCAGCAACATTCAAACCGCAGCGAAAACGCTTTTAGCTGCGCGAAATGCCGTTTCAGGCTGCCTTATATTATTCGGCTTCCAGCGCATCATTCAACCTGCGCTCAATCTCGTCGGCATCAAACGCTTGGGCAATCAGCTCAAAACGGCTGTCGCGCCGCCATGCGATTTGGTTCGTGCCCCATTGCCCGTCTGTCCAGTTGAGCCACACCCATGTGTCCAACACTTGAAACACGCCTTTGGCGCGCACCAACCCTTGCGTAAACTGGGGCAAGTCGTTGAAAAATTGGGTGAGTTTTTCGCCATCAAAATTGCGCCCTGCGGGGAAGGTGTAGCCTTGCGATTGGTAGCCCAGCGTGTTTTCGGGCAGGGCTTGGATGCGGTAGCGCGATTTTTCGGCGGTGGGCGTATCAAGCCATGCGATGTCTAGCTCGGCGTTGCGCACTTCGGCAACGCGCGATTTGGGCGGAAACAACTGGGCGGCTTTGGCGCGAAAGGCAGCAATTTGCTCGCTTGTACACAGGTCTAATTTGCTGGCAACCAGCACATCCGCCACGCTGATTTGGTCGCGGTAGAGCGGGTTTTGTGCGTAGTTGGGGTCAATAAATTGGCGCGGGTCTATCAGCGTGAACACGGCGGCGATGTCTAGCACGGCGGCACATTCGGGCGTGCGCAGTTCGTCAATGATGCCTGCGGCGTGCGCCAGCCCGCTGGCTTCAATCAAAATGCGCTGCGGCGTGTTCTTTTTCAGCATGGCGCGGATAGTGCTGTCCATCTGCGCGCCCGCGCTGCAACACAAGCAGCCGCCTGATATTTCGGCAACGGGGATGCCGTTTTCTGCCAACACCGCGCCGTCTATGCCAATTTCGCCAAACTCGTTAACGATAATCAGCCATGGCTCGTGTTGCGGTTTTTGCGCAATCAGGCTGCGGATGGCACTGGTTTTGCCTGTACCGAGAAAGCCTGTGAATAAGTGGGTGGGGATTTTTGGGGGCATGGGGGTTCCTTAGGTGGGTGGGTTTGAGGCAGCCTGAAATAAAGCCAATAGCATATCAAATTATTTCACGGCGTAGAAATTAACCGCATTGTTTGCGCAACTGGTTGCGAGAAAATGGCTGCAACACCTTAAGCAGCGTATTTTTTTAGCCCCATGCGGCTCATTGAATCCACTATCAAACCCAGTACACGGCTTGCACGCAAGCCGTAGGAGCGCGTGGCAGCGTTTTCAGGCTGCCTCTGCCGCCGCGCTTGCCACGCGCAACGCCGTTGCGCTACTATTCACCTGCTTTTGGCTGCCCATTTTGCGAAACATTTGATGATATGTGCGGCTCGCTAAAAGCATTTGGTTTTAGGCGGCTATTGAGGCAGCCTGAAATTCATTCAACCCACACCCCACAAGGAAAACATTATGACAACCGTTACATTCTCAGGAAACCCCGTGCAACTGAAAGGCACATTGCCCGCCGTAGGCGCAGCTGCTCCTGCGTTTACGCTCACCGCTGCCGATTTATCCGAAAAAACGCTGGCAGACTTTGCGGGCAAACGCAAAGTGCTCAACATTTTCCCCAGCATAGACACAGGCGTGTGCCAACAATCGGTGCGCACGTTCAACCAACGCGCCTCTGCGCTCAACAACACCGTGGTGCTGTGCATTTCTGCCGATTTGCCCTTTGCCCAAGCGCGCTTTTGCGGCGCAGAAGGCTTGGATAACGTGGTAACGCTGTCTTGCTTTCGCAGCAGCTTTGCGCAAGATTATGGCGTTGCCCTTGCCGATGGCGCATTGCGTGGCTTAACCGCCCGCGCTGTGGTGGTGCTGGATGAAAACAATAAAGTGTTGCACGTGGGCTTGGTGCCAGAAATTGCGCAAGAGCCTGATTACGATGCTGCGCTGGCGGTGTTGTAATCCGCGTTTAATCTAAACGCCAACCAAAAGGCAGCCTGAAAACGCTTTAAACCCGTTTTCAGACTGCCTTTAACGATGGAGCTACACGCCCTGTTTCAGGCTGGCTTCAATAAAGCCGTCCAAATCGCCGTCGAGCACGGCTTTGGTGTTGCCGACTTCGTAGCCGGTGCGCAAGTCTTTGATGCGCGAAGAATCCAGCACATAAGAGCGGATTTGGCTGCCCCAGCCCACGTCTGATTTGCCTTCTTCCAGCGCCTGTTTTTCTTCGT
>CAUVGV010000177.1:0-5083 GCA_963551505.1 uncultured Kingella sp. | reverse complement strand
GATGCGTAGTGAGGGAAGTCTGCGAAGCAGACCTGCACGTCGGGGTCGCCTTTCTCTTGCTTACTTTTCTTTGGCGAAACAAAGAAAAGTAAGTGCCCCGTCGGCACGAGACGCATGGTTAAAGCTACACACCAAGCCAGCTACAAGGCACTATCCCTTTTTCAGGCTGCCTTTGGCTTACCGCATCAAGGCAGCCTGAAAAAACCGTTTTGCTGAATAAATTGCCTTTCAGGCTGCCTAAACAGAAACAAATTAAGCAGCCCACCCCCCCACCCCAACACAACGCCCACCCACAAACCAGTTAAAATACCTCTCTTTTTTCAACCACCACCCCAAACAAAACTATGACCCCCGCCCAACTCACCCACACCGCCGCCGTGCTTGCCCAAATGCTCACCTTTGAACAACCCGCCGACGTCGTCCTATCCAACTACCTGCGCAACCACCGCAAACTCGGGCGCAACGACCGCCACGAAATCGCCGAAACCGCCTTTGCCGCCATCCGCCATTATCAAAAAATCGCCGCCGCGCTGCGCCGCCCCGCCGTGCAATCGCGCAAAGCCGCCCTTGCCGCGCTGGTGCTCGGGCGCAGCGTAAACATCAGCCAGATTGAAGATTTGCTCAACCAAGACGACAACGAAAAAGAATTTCTCAGCAGCCTAAAAGCCCGCAAAAACGAATTTTCAGGCTGCCTGAACACCGCCGCCGAACTGCCCGACTGGCTCATCGCCCGTTTGCAACAACACTACACCGATGAACAAATCCTCGCCTTCGGGCGCAGCGTCGCCCAGCCCGCTCCGCTGGATGTGCGCGTAAACACCCTCAACAGCAAGCGCGACAAGGCCCTCGCCCAACTGCAAACCGACTACCCCCAAGCCATCGCCACCCCACTCGCCCCGCACGGCATCCGCTTCCCCAACAAACCCGCGCTTAACCGACACCCGCTGTTTTTAGACGGCACCATCGAAGTGCAAGACGAAGGCAGCCAACTGCTGGTTCAACTGGTGGGCGCAAAACGCGGCGAAATCATCGTCGATTTTTGCGCAGGCGCAGGCGGCAAAACCCTCGCCATCGGCGCGCAAATGGCAAACAAAGGGCGCATCTACGCCTTCGACGTATCCGAAAAACGCCTTGCCAACCTAAAACCACGCATGACCCGCGCAGGGCTTACCAACATCCACCCCGAAAAAATCCACAGCGAAACCGACCCGCGCATCGCAAGGCTCGCAGGCAAAGCCGACCGCGTGCTAGTAGATGCCCCCTGCTCAGGGCTCGGCACACTGCGCCGCAACCCCGACCTCAAATACCGCCAATCGCCCGACACCCTCGCCAATTTGCAAGCCCAACAGCAAAGCATCTTGCGCGCCGCCGCCGAACTCGTGCGCGCAGGCGGGCGGCTGGTTTACGCCACGTGCAGCATCCTGCCCGAAGAAAACGAACAACAAGCCGAACGCTTTTTGCACCACCACCCCGACTTTGAACTGCTAGATTGCAGCGAACTCCTCGCCGCGCAAAAAATCCCCCTCAACACAGGCAAATACCTGCGCCTAGACACCGCCACCCACCACACCGACGGCTTTTTCGCCGCCGTGTTCCAGCGCAAAGGGGCGTAATCCCATTTTAGCTTCGCAACTCCGCTGCGCTACGCAGACTGCCTATGGTTTACCGCATTCATTTACCACATTTAGGCAGCCTGAAACCACCCATCCCATCCACTCCACGCCATCAAACACCATGACCACCCCCACCCTAAAACACCAACTCGCCGCCGCCCAACAATTTGCCGCCGAATGGCAACACGCCACCGATGAACGCCGCGAAAAAGACAGCTTTTGGAACGACTTTTTCGCCATCTTCGGCATGAACCGCAAAAAATACGCCAGCTTCGAATACCCCGTCAAAGACGAACACGGCAACACCCAATTCATCGACATCTTCTATAAAGGCGTATTCCTTGCCGAACACAAATCCGCCAAAAAAAACCTTACCACCGCCCGCGAGCAAGCCGAACGCTACATCCGCGAAATCGCCCGCACTCTGCCCGCCAAAGACCTGCCCGAGTTCTACGCCGTTTCCGACTTCGCCCAATTTCACCTCTATCGCCGCGAGCCGATAGAAGGCGCAGAAAACCAATGGCAATTCCCCCTTGCCGAACTGCCGCAATACATAGAACGCGGCGTATTCCAATTTATGCTTGGGCTGGAAGGCAAAATCCGCGCCGCCCAAGCCGAAGCCAACATCCGCGCCGCCGAAATCATCGGCAAGCTCCACGACGCATTCCGCGCTGCCCAAATCTACAACCCACACGAACTGCGCCTTTTCATCACCCGCCTGCTGTTTCTCTTTTTTGCCGACGACAGCCTCGTTTTCGCCCGCAACTATTTATTTGAAGACTTTATCGCAGGCCAACGCGACACCAGCGAGCTAGGCTTGCACATCAACAGCCTGTTTGAAGCCCTCAACACCCCCAACGAAAAATGGAGCAACCGCCAAAAAACCGCCTTCGCAGGCTTTGAATATGTAAACGGCGGGCTGTTTGCCGACCGCCTTGGCGAATTTGAATTCACCCCCAAGCTACGCCAGCAGCTAGAAACCGCCTGCCGCTTTGATTGGAGCGGCATCTCCCCCGAAATCTTCGGCACGCTGTTCCAATCCGTGATGAACAGCGAAGAACGCCGCGAAGCAGGCGCACACTACACCGAAGCCGACAACATAGAAAAAGTCATCAACAGCCTGTTTTTAAACGACCTCAAAGCCGAATTTGCCGCCATCCAAAAAACCAAATCCCCCAAAACCCAAACCAGCCAGCTCAACACCTTCTACCGCAAACTCCAATCCCTACGCTTTCTAGACCCCGCCTGCGGCTGCGGCAACTTCCTGATTGTTGCCTACGACCACCTGCGCCAGCTAGAAGACGATGTTATCGCCGAAATCCTCGCCAGCCACAACAACGACCTGTTCGGCGGCGACCAAGCCGTGCAATGCCATCTCAACCAATTTCACGGCATAGAAATCGACGAATTTGCCAGCATGATTGCCCGCGTTGCCATGTGGCTAAAAAACCACCAATGCAACAGGCGCACCTACAACCGTTTTGCAGGCAACATCCGCTGCGAAACCCTGCCGCTCAAAGACGAAGCCCATATTCTCAACGCCAATTCTTTGCACACCGAATGGGCGCGCGCCGACTACATCCTCGGAAATCCCCCCTTTATCGGCAAAACCTACCAAACCGCCGAGCAAAAAGCCGATATGAAAGCCATCTGCGGACACCTCAAAAACTACGCCAGCCTAGACTATGTGTGCGCATGGTATGTCAAAGCCGCCGCCCTCTTTGCCAGCGCACACCAACACAGCGGCAAACCCATCGCCTGCGGCTTTGTTTCCACCAACTCCATCACCCAAGGCGAGCAAGTTCCCATCCTATGGCAGCCCCTGCTATCAGGCAGCCTGAAAATCCATTTTGCCCACCGCACCTTCCAATGGACATCCGCCGCCTCAGGCAAAGCCGCCGTGCATTGCGTGATTATCGGCATCACCTCGCGCAGCCGCGAACCCCGAGAAACCGCCCTGTTTGACTATCCCGATATTAAAGGGCAGCCTGAAAAACACCTTGTCCAACAAATTAATCCCTATTTGATTGAAGCAGACGACAGCTTGATTGTAGAAAAACGCAAAGCCCAAATTTCGGACGAAACACTTATGACGCGCGGCAGCCAAGCAACAGACGGGGGCAATTTATTGATGAAAACCGAAGAGAAAAACGCCCTCATCGCCGCCGAACCTTTGGCAGAAAAATACATTCGCCCATTTTTGATGGGAGACGAATTTATCAACGGCATGGAACGCTGGTGCTTATGGTTTGCCGATTGCGATTTAGAAGAGCTGAATAACGATTTGCAAAAAATGCCCCAAGTTGCCCAGCGATTGGCAGGCGTGAAAAAAATGCGCGAAGACAGCACCAAAGCCGCCACGCAAAAACAAGCCACCACGCCCCATTTGTTTACCGAAATTAGGCAGCCTGAAAATAATTATCTTGCCATTCCCAAAGTGTCTTCTGAAAACCGCGCCTATATTCCGATTGATTTTTTGGATGCTCATACCATTTGCGGCGACAAGGTTTATTACATTCCCAACGCCAGCTTGTACCACTTTGGCATGCTCATGTCCGCCATGCACAACGCCTTTATGCGCACCGTAGCAGGGCGGTTAAAAAGCGATTACAGCTATTCCAACACCATCGTGTACAACAACTTCCCCTTCCCATTTACCGCCGCCGAACGCACCACCGAGCCATTGCCCGCCAAAATCAAAAAACACATCGATGCCATCACCGCCGCCGCCCAAAAAGTGCTAGACGTGCGCCAAGCCTACCGCCAAGCCGCCCGCAACAAAGGGCGCACCCCGCCCACCCTCGCCCAGTTCTACAACGCCTACACCGTCCACCCCTACCCCGACCTGCTCAAAGCCCACGCCGCCCTAAACAAAGCCGTTGATGCCGCCTACGGCTACACAGGCGCAAACCACGACAGCGAGCGCGTCGCCTTCCTGTTTGATTTATACCAACAGCAAAACCAATAGGCATCCTGCGTAGCGCAGCGGAGTTGCGAAGCTAAAATGGAGCGGCGGCGGCTCGCCGCCATAAACGCCAACCATCCAACCACTGGCTTACCACAAAGCGCAAACCCAAAGGCAGCCTGAAACCATCGCCAAGCCGTAGGTCAGGCATTCATGCCCGACAAACAACCACCACACAAACATCAGTCGGGCAACAAGTACCCGACCTACACGCCAAAACAAAATCCAACCCAGCCCGTAGGGTGTGCAGCTCGCTGCGCACGCCGTTTGCCAAACCTTCTCGCCACCCCAAAGGCAGCCTGAAAAACCCTTGCCAAGCCGTAGGTCGGGCATTCATGCCCGACAAACAACCATCGCACAAACATCAGTCGGGCAACAAGTGCCCGACCTACACGCCGAAACAAAATCCAACCCAGCCCGTAGGGTGTGCAGCTCGCTGCGCACGCCGTGTGCCAAACCTTCTCGCCACCCCAAAGGCAGCCTGAAAAACCCTTGCCAAGCCGTA
>CAUVGV010000176.1:0-5097 GCA_963551505.1 uncultured Kingella sp. | reverse complement strand
AACTAGCCGCGCTACGCGCGTCGTCGGACAAGCGCACGCTTTTTCCCGAAAAAAGAATGCCCCGTTCGGCTGGACGTAGGGGAGGAGGCAGTAGCATCAAACAGTTGTGAAGCGTTAGGCAGCCTGAAAACATCTCTACCGCCTATCAATGCAGCGCATTTACCAGCGCAATCCGCGTTTTCAGCGTCCAATAGCTTGCCAGCCCTGTGGTGCTGTGCAACACTTTGCCGTTTTTAATCAACACGATGGTGGGGGTAACTTTCACGCCCCATTGTTGCGCCAGCGTGCCATCGCCATCGTTTACGGCGGGGAAGGTGTAGCCCTGCTGCTGCAAATAGGCGCGAATATCGGCATCGCTGCCCGAGCGCAATGCCACGCTGAGCACGGGCGTGCCGTTATCGTGCAGGCGTTGGACAACGGGCGATGTGTGTTGGCAAATGCCGCACCATGTGCCCCAGATATACAGCAGCAGGGTTTGGTTTTGGCTGGCGGTTTGCAAAGTGGTGGCGGGCGACGCGGTATCTTGCGCTTGGGGCGACAGCAGCGGCAGCGCGGTTTGGGCAGCCTGAATCGGCAATTTGGGCGCGCGCAGCGTATCCAGCGCAAGGCTTATTGCCAGCAGCAACAGCAGCATTTGCGCGGCTTGCTTTGCCCAAGAAAGAATTTTTTTTCGCATGGCTTGATTAAAATGTGAAATATCGTTAGAAAGCGAACATTATTGTAAACGAAAACCGTTTCAGGCTGCCTTATCGTCATATATATTAGGCAGCCTGAAACGCCCATCACCCCTTTTCAGGCTGCATCATGCTTGAAACCAATCATATAGGAGTCTCACCCATGACCACCGCCCTTGAACGCATCCGCCATCCCGCCCTGCGCGACAAAATCATGACCGCTGCCGAAGCCGCCGAATTTGTGCAAGACGGCATGCTCGTGGGCATGAGCGGCTTCACCGGCGCGGGCTACCCCAAAGCCCTGCCCACGGCGATTGCCGAGCGCGCCCAAGCCATCCATGCCGAGGGCAAACCCTTCCAAATCAGCGTGATAACCGGTGCATCCACCGCACCCGAGTGCGACGGCGTACTCGCCGCTTCAGACAGCCTGAAACTGCGCAGCCCGTTCCAATCCGACCCCACGCTGCGCAACGACATCAACGCCGGCAAAATCGCCTACACCGATATTCACCTATCGCAAATCGAGCAGCAAGTGCGCTTTGGCTTTTTTGGCGCGATGGACGTGGCGATTATTGAAATCGTCGGCATCACCGAAGAGGGCAAACTTATCCCATCCATGAGCGTGGGCCCGAACAACCAATGGGTGAAATCCGCGCAAAAAATCATTTTGGAAGTGAACACGCAGCAACACGCCAAGCTGGAAACCATGCACGACGTGTTCCCCGACATCGGCACGCCGCCCCACCGCCGCCCCCTGCTGCTGCTCAACCCCAACGACCGCATCGGCAGCCATTATATTGATTGCGATTTAGACAAAATCGTCGCCATCGTGTTTACCGATGCGCCCGACCGCAACAGCAAATTCACCGAACCCGATGCCGTGTCGCAACGCATCGCCGCGCAAATCATTGAATTTTTTGCACACGAAGTCAAACACGGCAGGCTGCCTGAAAACCTATTGCCGCTGCAATCGGGCGTAGGCAACGTTGCCAACGCCGTGCTCGCAGACTTGCAACACAGCCCATTTGAAAACATCACAGGCTTCACCGAAGTGCTGCAAGACGGCATGCTGGATTTGCTGCTATCGGGCAAAATGGCAAGCGCATCCGCCACCGCGCTCTCGTTCAGCCCCGATGCGCTGCAACGCTTCAACGACAATATTGACTTTCTGCGCAGCAAAATCATCCTGCGCCCGCAAGAAATCACCAACAGCCCCGAGCTGATTCGCCGCCTTGGCGTTATCGGCATGAACGCCATGATAGAAGCCGATATTTATGGCAACGTGAACTCCACGCACATCATGGGCACGCGCATGATGAACGGCATCGGCGGCTCAGGCGATTTTGCCCGCAATGCGTATTACTCGTTCTTCGTGAGCCCATCCGTTGCCAAAGATGGCGCGATTTCCTGCATCGTGCCCATGGTTTCGCACCACGACCACACCGAACACGACGTGATGTTTATCGTAACCGAGCAAGGCATGGCCGACCTGCGCGGCAAATCGCCCCGCCAACGCGCCCGCCTGATTATTGACCACTGCGCCCACCCCGACTACCGCGATATGCTGCGCGACTACTACAACCGCGCCGAGCAATCAGGCGGCGGCTTGCATACACCGCATTTGTTAAACGAAGCCCTATCGTGGCATCAACGGTTTGTAGAAACGGGCGATATGCGGGTGAAATAACGCCGCCCTACCCTGCTTTGCCCCATAACCAGAGGCAGCCTGAAAATCATTTGACCGTTTTCAGGCTGCCTTATTATGTGAACAAAGGCAGCCTGAAAACGTTTCAAGCCTATTCCCGCTTCGCCGCTTTGCCGTGATTTTTAAGCCAGCGCACGGCTTGCCAGCAAGCCGTAGGGACGCGAATCAACGTTTCAGGCTGCCTCAACCCTCGCGCCCGCGTTTTGGGCAGCTTGAACGCGGGCGCACAAATAAGGCAGCCTGAAAACGCTGCCACGCGCTCCTACGGCTTGCGCGCAAGCCGTGTACTGGTTTTGAAATAGGTCGGCAGGTAAGACGCGGCGATTTACTGCCCGCCCTGCACGCCATCTCATCATGCCAACAATAGGCAGCCTGAAACCCCATCTGCCCATTTTCAGGCAGCCTGAAACCACAGCACGCAAGCCCCGCCCCAAAACTATGCGATAATCGCGCCATCAACCTTTTCAGGCTGCCTTATCCGTTTCACCGCAGGCAGCCTGAAATCATGCACCACAAGGACACCCCATGCTTATCCACCCCCAATTCAACCCCATCGCCCTGCAACTGGGCCCGTTCGCCATCCGCTGGTACGCCCTCAGCTACATCGTCGCCTTTGCGCTGTTTATGTGGCTGGGGCGGCGGCGCATCAAACAAGGCAACACCGTGTTCACCAACGAAATGCTGGACGACCTGCTCACCTACGGCGTGCTCGGCGTGATTTTGGGCGGGCGCATCGGCTACATCCTGTTTTACAACCTCGGCGAATACCTTGCCCACCCGCTCAATATGCTCAAAGTGTGGGAAGGCGGGATGTCGTTTCACGGCGGCTTTTTGGGCGTACTGGCTGCCATGTGGCTGTTTGCCAAGCGGCGCGGCTTGCGCTTTTGGCAAGTGATGGATTTTGTTGCCCCGCTGGTGCCGACAGGCTTGGCATCGGGGCGCATTGGCAACTTTATCAACGGCGAGCTTTGGGGGCGCGTAACCAGCCCCGATAACTTTTGGGCGATGGGCTTTCCGCAAGCCGCCGAAGCCGACCGCGCCCTTGCCGCGCAAAACCCGCAATACGCCGAATGGTTGCTGCAATTTGGAAGCCTGCCACGCCATCCCTCGCAGCTTTATCAATTTGCGCTGGAAGGCATCGCCTTATTCATTATTGTGTGGCTGTTTTCCAAGAAAAAACGCCCCGAAGGGCAAGTGGCAATGGTGTTTTTGGGCGGCTACGGCTTGTTCCGCTTTATCGCCGAATACGCGCGCCAGCCCGATGCCCAACTGGGCTTGCTCACAGGCGGGATGTCGATGGGGCAATGGCTGAGCCTGCCGATGCTGGTGTTGGGCATTATTGGTTTTGTGTATTTTGGCAAACGCAAGTTCAATAACAGCGGCGCAGCATAACCCTGCGTTTTCCTACATTTATCAATAAGGCAGCCTGAAATGCCCTCCCCACTTTCAGGCTGCCTTTTACCGAGACCCGCCAACATGAACACCCTACTCGTCCGCCTATCCAGCATGGGCGACCTTATCCACACCCTACCCGCTATCACCGACCTTGCCCGCCACCGCCCCAACGTGCAACTAGACTGGCTGTGCGAAGTCGCCTTTGCCGACATCGTCCGCCTGCACCCCTTTATCCACCGCGTGCACGAGATGCGCTGGCGACACTGGCGCAAACACTTGTTTCAGGCTGCCACCCGCCAACAAATCCGCAGCCTACAACGCACGCTCAAAGCCGCCCACTATGACCGCGTGTTAGACAGCCAAGGGCTCATCAAATCCGCCCTATTCGCCCAATTCGCCGCCGCCCCCGTGCACGGGCTAGACAAACACAGCGCCCGCGAACCGCTTGCCGCCCTGTTCTACCAACACCGCTACCCCGTCGCCAAAAACCAACCCGCCGTAGAACGCAACCGCCAACTGTTCGCCCAAGCCTTCGGCTACACTCCCCAAGGCGCGCCCGATTTCGGCATCGTCATCCCCGCCGAAGCCGCAGGCAGCCTGAAAGATTTGCCCACCCGCTACCACGTTGCCCTACACGCCACCAGCCGCGACAGCAAACTCTGGGCAGCCGAAAACTGGCTCGCCCTGCTCACTCAACTGCACGCCGGCGACAGCCTGCCCGTGCTGCTGCCGTGGGGCAACGAAGCCGAACGCGCCCGCGCCCAAGCCATCGCCGCGCAACTGCCCTTCGCCCAAGTCTGCCCCCCGCTCACCCTACTGCAAGCCGCCCACCTGCTTGCCCACGCCCAAGCCGTCATTGGCGTAGACACAGGCTTGCTGCACCTTGCCAACGCCACCAACCGCCCCACCATCGGCATCTACACCGACAGCAACCCCGCCAAAACAGGCGTGCAAGAAAGCCCGTGGGCAGCAAACCTCGGCGGCATCGGGCAGCCGCCCAGCGTAAGCGACGTGTTTAACGCCGTGCAACGCTGTTTGCAGAATAAAGAGGCAGCCTGAAAATCATTGCTAGCCGTAGGATGGGCAACTCGTTGCCCACCACGTTTGCTAAAACAGCGTTTTCCCATTTTCAGGCTGCCTCTTCTTGTCCCAAAGGCAGCCTGAAATATTTTGTCGGATACGCAAAAAAGAAAACACATCATGCCCAATCAAACCAGCAAAACGGAAACGGTTTTATTCTTTTGCCAAGCAGTTGCAAGAAATCATGAAAAATGGGAGGTTTTAATGATTTCAGGCAGAGTGGATTAAAAATATCATCAAAAA
>CAUVGV010000175.1:0-5106 GCA_963551505.1 uncultured Kingella sp. | reverse complement strand
CCAAATGCTGTTGTTAATGATGCGGCATCTTTTTCAAATCGCGCGCCATCACCTTTTAGCTTGTTAATTGCAAAAGAAGCTGGATTTAATTGCTCTGTTGCAATATTTGTTTGCGCATACACCACTTCGGAAATGCCTGGCGCTGCACAACCGCTACCGCTAATGTAAATATGTTTAACATTAGACATGCTATCCATATTTTGTGTTGCATAGAAAAACTGCATTACACGTTGAACTTCTTGCGCGATTTGCGCATTAAAGCCATCTACCACCATTGCTTTATAATCATCAGGACGCTTCATTTCGCCTGTAATCATGGCTAATGCCTCGCCATCTGTTACTTGATAAGCGCGTTGCACAGATTGCACCAATTGCTCCAAACCGAAATTGCTTTCTTGTTTATAGAGAATCTGCCCATTTTCTACAATTAGGGCTTTTAATACCGTATCGCCAATATCAAATAACGCAATACGCTGACGACCAAAACTATCGCCGTTTTGCATATCTGCATAAGCAAAGGCATTGGCAACGGCGAAAATATCCACATCAACATTAACAGCTTTGATGCCTACTTCATCCAGCAAATCTGTTGCGCGTTCAACCGCTTCTTTTTTAGCGGCAACCATTAAAACTGTTTGCTCGCTACCTGCATTGCCTGACAAAACTTGCCAGTCATAACTCATTTCATCAAGAGAACCGATATTTGCCACTTCCAGCTCAACAAACTCTTGCAGCGTCATATTGCTGCCTTCTGGCACAAAGCGTAAATTTTCCTCAATGGTTACTGCGCTTGCAGGCAATGCGATGTTGGCTTGCTTACAATTTGTTTTCATTTTGCTGTAACATTGTTGCAAATGAGAGACAAGTTGGTCAAAATCCACCACTTCGCCACCTGAAACCACGTTGGCAGGCAGCGTGGTAATCGCATATTTTTCAAGCTGAACTTGGCTTAATTGACGACCAGATAGTTGCACCATACGGATGTGGCTTGGGCTAATGTCCACACCAATGACGCTACGCCCTGATGTAGCCATAGCTTTCTTATTACTGGTTTTTTTTTCGGTTTTCTTTGAGCGCATGATTTAAGTCCTTACCTAACGCATAAAACATTTATAATGTCATTTGTCGCTTTGGTTTTCATCCAATAACAAATTCATTGCGATATTTTACTTTATTTAAAAAAACACATGGCGATTTTGTGCATTATCGCTGCGAGAAATTTTATGATTAAGAAATTGATTACGACGTTTTTGGGGCTGTTATTAGGTTTATTCCTATTTGCGGTCGGTTTGGTGACTGTTGCAATTTTAGTCACATACCCCAAACTCCCGCCGCTTGATGCGGTTAAATATTACCAACCACACGAGCCTTTAACGATTTATTCGTCCGAAGGGGTGGTGATTGGTTCTTATGGTGATGAGAAACGTGCCTTTACGCCTATTGACCAATTTCCCGAAGTTTTGAAAAACGCGGTGATTGCGGCGGAAGACAAGCGTTTTCGCGAACACTGGGGCGTGGATGTGATTGGTGTGATTCGTGCGGCGATTAGCAATGCTTCCGGCGGCGCGAAACAAGGGGCAAGTACGATTACGCAGCAAGTGGCGCGTAATTTTTATTTGACCAATGAGCGCACGATGACGCGCAAATTCAATGAAGCCTTGCTGGCTTACAAAATTGAAAAAACGCTGACCAAAGACCAAATTTTGGAGCTGTATTTCAACCAAATTTATTTGGGACAACGCGCTTATGGTTTCGCTTCGGCGGCGAAAGTGTATTTCAATAAAGAAGTGCGCGATTTAACGCTGGCGGAAGCCACCATTTTGGCGGGGCTGCCCAAAGCGCCTTCTACCTTTAACCCGATTGTGAACCCCGAACGTGCGCGTTTGCGTCAAGAGTATATTTTGAACAATATGGTGGAATTGAACATGATTACACCAGCCGAGCGCACCGCGGCGTTAAACGAGCAATTAACGTATGAGCGTTATCGCGTGGATGTGGACCAAAATTCGTTGTATGTGGCGGAAATGGCGCGTCAAGAACTGTTTGAACGCTATGGCGAAGATGCCTACACCAAAGGCTTGAAGGTTTACACCACCGTGAGCGTTGCCAATCAAAAAGCAGCAACAACTGCACTGCGCAACACTTTGCGCAGTTTGAGCGCGGGGCGTGCTTATGCGGGTGCGGAACAGCAGTTGGATTTTAGCTCGGTTGAACCCGAAGACATTGAAGATGCGGCAGAGCAATTTCTTGCCAACACTTATACGGTTGAAGGTATGGTGCCTGCGGTGGTGATTGAAGCGGGCAAACAGGGGATTGTGGCTTATATGCAGGGGGGCAAAAAGGTAACCTTGAAGCTGGGCGATATGGGCATCGCACGCAACGCCATCGGCAATAAAAAGCTGGGCGACAAGGCGATTAAAGTCGGCTCGGTGATTCGTGTGATGAAGCTGAAAAGCGGCAATTGGACGGTTACACAGCAGCCTGAAATTCAAGGCGCGTTGGTTTCCATTGATGCGCAAACGGGCGCGGTGCAGGCTTTGGTGGGCGGTTATGATTTCCACAGCAAGACGTTTAACCGTGCAACGCAAAGTATGCGCCAACCGGGTTCCACGTTCAAACCGTTTGTTTACTCGGCAGCGTTATCCAAAGGGTTTACTGCTTCCACGCTGGTGAACGATGCGCCGATTACCATTCGTGGCTGGTCGCCACAAAACTCAGGCGGTTCGTATTCGGGCATGATTACGCTGCGCCAAGCCTTAACGTGGTCTAAAAACACGGTATCGGTGCGGATTGCGCAAGCGATGGGCGTGAGCTATTTGCGCGCTTATGTGCAACGCTTTGGCTTTACGGCAGACCAAATCCCGCCTGCGCTGTCTATCGCGCTGGGCACGGCTTCGGTTACGCCGATGCAAATGGCAGAAGGCTATGCGGTGTTTGCCAATGGTGGCTACAAAGTTGCCCATTATGTGATTGATAAGATTTACGACAGCAAAGACAATTTGCGCGCCGAAATGCAGCCTTTGATGGCGGGCAAAACCGCGCCGCAAGTGATTGACCCGCGCAATGCTTATGTGATGACTTCTATCTTGCACGACGTTGCCACCAAAGGCACAGGCGCGGCAACCAACGCGCTCGGTCGCAGCGACATCGCGGGCAAAACGGGTACCACCAACGACTTTAAAGACGCTTGGTTTGTGGGCTACACGCCCAAAATCGTAACCGCTGTTTACATTGGCTACGACAAGCCGCGCACCATTGGCAAAGGCGCGTTTGGCGGCAAAATTGCGCTGCCTGTGTGGATAAACTATATGCGCTTTGCCCTTAAAGGCAAGCCTGTGAGCAAGTTTGTTGAACCCAAAGGCGTGGTAAGACGCGATGGCGAAGTGTACTTAAAAGAACGCCAAACCACCGATGAGCACTTGCCGTTGGATAACACCACCGACCAACCCGAAGTGGTGCGCCCGCTGAACCCGCCCAAAGCGCAAGAGCAAGACTTGTCGCCTGTTGATAACGACAGCGGCGCGGGCGAGCGCGAATTGCGCCCCGTGCCAAGCAACGCGCCAAGCCGCAGCCGCAGCACTGGCGATGACGCAGCCAACGCATTCTTTGAGGATTAGGGTATGTTGATAATCAATATTTTGGTGGCTTTTACGCCCTAGCACAAAGCAATCGCCAAAGGCAGCCTGAAAACTGCTTTTGGCGATTTTTTTGTTTACGCAATTTCAGGCTGCCTATGGTTTTCAGGCTGCCTCATTGCTTGACCAAAGGCAGCCTGAAAACCCTTCTCGCACAGCTCAACCTCGTTTCAGGCTGCCCAAACCTGCTAAACTCCCCATCCTCGAAACCCAACCCACAAAGGAATAATCCCGCCATGTCTTTCGCCATCCAAATCACCCCCCAAACCATCCAAATCAGCCACGCCAACCAATACCAAGTTGAAATCTACCCCTTTGGCGCGTTGCTCAACCGCTTCGCCATCCGCCAAGCAAACGGGCAATGGCACAACGTTATCGCCGCCTACACCTCCCCGCAACACGCCGAGCAGTCCATCACCCAACTCTTTCGCAGCGCGAAACTCAGCCCTTTCGTGTGCCGACTGGATAACGCGCAATACCACCATCAAGGCAGTCTGAAAACCATCCGCAAGTTCAAACTTGGCGACAGCGCAATTCACGGCTTAATTTTTGACGCGCCCTTTCAACTGCAAAGCAGCCACAGCACCGCCACCCACGCCAGCGTTACCCTTGCCCACGTTTACCACAGCAATGACAGCGGCTACCCTTTCGCCTACCAAATCCAAATCACCTACACGCTTGAAACAAACGGCAAACTCCACATCCACAGCCGCGTGCGCAATCTCAGCGACTGCATCATCCCCATCGCCGATGGCTGGCATCCCTATTTTGCCGTGGATGGCGACATGGCAAGCTGGCGGCTTTGCATCCGCAGCCGACAACAACTCGCCTTCAACGAGCGCATGCTGCCCACAGGCGAAAAAATCGCCCACAACCCCTTCGCCCAAAGCACGCCCATCGCCCAAACCGAGCTAGACAACTGCTTCGTGCTCACGCCCGATTTTGCCCAACCCGCCGTGGTGCTTAAAGGCGAGCGCATCCAATTAAGCATCACGCCCGAAGCAAGCTACCCCTTCGTGCAAGCCTACACCCCGCCGCAACGCGACAGCATCGCGCTGGAAAACCTTAGCAGCGCGCCCAATGCGTTTAACAACCACATCGGCTTAATCCAGCTTGCGCCCATGCAAACATGCGAATTTGTAACCGTTTACCAATTGGAAAACTGCTAAATCGGTTTCAGGCTGCCTTTGGTGGTAATGTAAAGGCAGCCTGAAACCGAAGCGTAGGGTGTGCAGCTTGCTGCGCACGCGGTTTTGGGCAGTCTGAAAACGTTTGTTTATCCAACCCCAACACCAGCCAATAAAACATCAACAGTTGAACAATTAGCATTTTATGGCGACGAGCCGTCGCCGCTCCATTGCCATTTTCAGGCTGCCTCAACAGATTAGGCATCCTGAAAAACAAAATAGCTTGTTGTTCATTCAAGCGATTTCTTGCTGGATAGATTAAGTTTCAGGCTGCCTAACTCTCC
>CAUVGV010000174.1:0-5139 GCA_963551505.1 uncultured Kingella sp. | reverse complement strand
CATGGTGGGTTTCCTTTATTGTTGGGGGTATGGTGCGGTTGTGTTTCAGGCTGCCTTATGCGTTGCGATTGCGATATTTGGGCGCGGGCGCGACAGCATAGGCAGCCTGAAATCTATATTCGCGTTTCTACGGCTTGCTGGCAAGCCGTGCGCTGGCAAAAATAAACGTGAAAAGGCAGCCTGAAAAGCGGTTACAGGGCTTTTCAGGCTGCCTCTATGGGTTTATTTCAAGCCCAAGGTGCCGCGCAGTTGCGCTAGGTCTTCTGCCAGTGCGTTGATGGGCACTTGCAGGGCGTTGCGGTCTTCTTTGGTGAGTTTTTCGTAGTCGGCGTAGCTGCCGTCTGCGTTTTTGTATTTCGCCAAAATGTCGTTGACGGTTTTGAAGTTTGCGTCCACTTTATCCAGCAAGGCTTGGTTTTTCTCGGCGATTTGTGGGCGGAACAGCTCTACGATTTTTTGTGAGCCGTCCACGTTGGCTTGAAAGTCGCTCAAATCGGTGTGGCTGTAACGGTCTTCTTCGCCCGTGATTTTGCTGCTGGCGACTTCTTCAATCAATTCAGATGCGCCACCGACTACTTTGCCTGGTGGGAAGGAAAGCGCGTCAATTTCGGCTTGCAGTTTTTTCACGTCTGCCAGCAGTTTATCGGCGGTTGCTTGCACGTCTTTCACGTCTTTTTGCACCCACAGCGCGTGTTCAATGCGGTGGAAGCCGGTAAAGGCAGAGTCTTTCGCGCCCATTTTGAAGTCGTCTTCGCGCGCGTCAATGGCGGGGTCTAGCTCGTTAAACAATTCGGCAATCGGCTCAACGCGCTCGTAGTGCACGCGGGTGGCGGCAAATTGCGATTTGGCTTTTTCAATGTCGCCCGCTTTTACGGCGGCAACAAAGGCTTCGGTTTTGGTTACCAGTTCTTTGGCTTCGCCTTGAACGTATTTTTTGTATTCGCCGAGTGGTTGCGCCAGTTTTTCCAGCGCCGCTTCGTCGGTGGTGTTTTTAAAGCCGCTGTCGGTAACAATCAGCTTGCCGCGTGGGTTGGTGAGCAAGCCGCAAGTCATTTCGTATTCGCCCGGCAGCAGGGTAACCGTCATTTTGTCAGACAAAGTTGGCGCAATGTTTTCGCGCTCGTCCACCACCATCACGCCTTTTAAGATTTCCCATTCCAGCTTGCGGTTACTGTTGTTTTTGATTTGGAACACGGTTTGACCGCTGGGCACGGTGATTTGCATGGGTTCACAAGCGGTGTCGTTTACAGCAACAGACACGCTGCCATCGGCATTGCGTGGGGTTTCGCCAGCAGGCGCAGAAGCGGCAGCTTGGGAAGCCGCGCCTGATGCTGCGCTAGGCGCAGGTGCGTCTTTTTTGCCTTCGGGCGGTTGGCACGCAGTCAAGGCAAACATTGCAGCCAAAGTAGCGGAGAGATATTTCACTTTCATATAATTCATATAAGATTCCTTAAATAGAAGTAGAACAAATAGGAGTAAAACAAGGTTTCAGGCTGCCTTTTGCTGCCTGAAAAATAGGTACAACACAGTTACCAGATAAACAACATACAACACCAAATCGCTCACAACAGGGTGGTCGGTGTAGCCGAAAAAGCCGCCCATCAACACGCCCATCACGCTGTCGTTATGCAAAATGTGCGACGAATCAAACACAATGATTTGCCCAATATTCCACACGCCCGCTTCATGCAGCGCACGAAACGCGCCCGCCAGCAAGCCCGCCGCCACAAAAATCAACAGCACGCCCGTCCATTGGAAAAACTTGCCTAGGTTAATTTTTACGCCGCCTTTGTAAATCAAATAGCCGATTACGGCGGCGGCAACCAAGCCCAACACCGCGCCAAGCGGCATTTCGGCGGTCGGTGCTTGGTTAAACACGGCAATCAGGAAAAACACGCTTTCCAAGCCTTCGCGGGCAACCGCCAAAAACGCCATGCTCACCAACGCCCAGCCATGCCCCGAGCCGCGTTGCAACGCATTGCTCACCGAAGTTTGCAGCGATTGCTTTAACCCGCGCGAGGCTTTTTTCATCCACAGCACCATGTAAGTGAGCATCGCAACGGCAAACAAGCCCAGCGCGCCCACCACAAATTCCTGTTGTTTTTGCGGGATTTCGCCTGTTTTATTGTGAATCCACAAGCCCAACCCCAAACACATCAGCGCGGCGAGCACCGTGCCAATCCACACTTTCGGCATCATGTGCGCATAGCCTGATTGCTTTAAAAAGCCTGCCACGATGCCCACGATTAACGCCGCTTCTATGCCTTCGCGCAGCATGATGAGAAACGCTACTAACATTTCTTTTCCTATTCTTACAAAAATAGCGAAGCGCGGATTATACGAAGATTAAAAGCTGAATACAAATTGTTCTTACTAACAAAATCTGCCAAAAATTAACCGCTTGAAAACCAATCGGTTAGATATGATGCCTACTCAATCGTATATTGAATCGTTACCACCAGCCGCACTTTTTTCTCAATGGTGCTGGTGCTGTAACTGCCGCCGTAGCTGTCGTCGCCGTCTTCATCGGTTACGCCTGCGGCTTTGATGTCAAACGAGCCTTGCGAAGCGGAAGTCATCGCGCCCACGCGGGCGTTGCCTGTTTTGGCGAACTCATCGGCGCGCACTTTCGCGTCTTGCGTGGCCTTGGCGATTAAATCGCGCTTGATGGTTTCCAAGTTGTCTAAAAAATATTTGGGCTCGCCAAAGACAACGTTTTCGTTTTCGGCGCGCAAGCCTTGTATGGCGGATAGGGCTTTTTGCAACGCGGCAAGGTCTTTGGTAGTTACGGTGATGTGGCGCGTGGCATCGTAGCCGTTTTGGCGGGTGCGCTCGTGTCCGTTGTCATCGTAATAGCGTTCGCTGTGGCTGGATACGTCCACTTCGTCTTGTTGCAGGGCTTCATCGGGGAAGCCTTGTTGTTTCAGGAAATCTTTGAGCTTGGCAAGGTTTTTCTTGTTGGCGGCTAATGCGGCGGCGTAGTCTTGCCCCCATGTTTCCACGCCCACGCGCCATGTGCCGAGCGTGGCGTTGTGTTGCGCTTCGGCAAGCCCTTTTACGGTAATCGTGCCCGGTTGGCGCAGGTTTTTGAATTGCGCACCCAGCAGCCCTGCACCTGATGCGATGCCTGCGGCGAGAATGATGGCGGGGAGAATTTTGTTGTCACTCATGGTGTTGCTCTTTCACAGAAAGATGGTGGGAAATGTGATTATCCGCTTTTCAGGCTGCCTTTATCAACCATGCTGCGGCTTGGGCTAGCCGCTGCGGCACGTTGTCAAAATGCCCGCCTGCGTTGATTTCCAGCGTGGTTGGGCAGGCGTATTGCTGCCAACGGGCGAACACGGCTTCGGTGGCGGTTTGCACGGCGGCCATGCGCGGGTTGCGGCTTTGCGCTTCTTTGTCGCCCAGCGAGAAATACACGGCTTGCGGCAGCGTTTCGGGCGTGTGCGTGGCAACAAAATCGCCCCAGCCGTCAAACCATAGGCTGCCTGAAACGCTGGCGATGCGTTGAAAATAACCGCTGCGGTAGGCGGCATAGAGCGCGAACAAGCCTGCCAACGAGTAGCCGAGCAAGCCGCGCCATTGCGGCTGCAATCCCAGCTCGCGCTCGGCTTCGGGCAGGATTTGTTCGGTTAACTGGCGCAGGGTTTCGTCTGCGCCGCCGCCAAAATCTGCGCCTTTGGCAAACAGCTTGGGCGCGCGCCACGGGGTAAAGGCGTGTTCCCAGTTGGCTTCGGGCAGGGCAAGTAGTGCGATGTAGTCGGGCAGCAAGGCAGCGAGCGCATCGGCTTCGGCGGGGCTATCGGGGAAAACCAGCAGCGTGGGGGCATCGGGGCGGTGGTGGGCGGGGAGATAGGCGGTGAGTTCGCGGTTTTGCAGGGTGAGGGTGTTTCGGGTCATAAGGAGCTATCGGTTGGAATGGAAAGGCAGCCTGAAAACGGCTTGGAGCTATTTGGGCTTTTTGAACACGTTAACAGCAATCAAAAGCATCACAGCAAACCACAGCAGCAGCGATGTGGGTAATTCGCCCGTGCGTTGCCACGCTAAAATCAGGCTCAACAGCGGCGGAAAAATGGCAACGGCAAATGCTGCCTGTTTCCAGCGTTTCAAATGGTTGGCTTGCTGGGCGCGTTGCGCGCGTTCTTGCTGCTGCGCGGCTTGGAGAACAGGGGCGGAGTCGTGAGTTGGATGGGGCATTGGAAATCCCTAAAAAGGCAGCATGAAAACGTGTTGCGCCGTTGATTGGGGCTTGGCTGAAACCGTTTTATCCGTTTCAGGCTGCCTGTGTTGAACGGGCATCAGCAGCCATGCCTGACGCTTAACTGAACTTTCGCAATTTTAATCTGCATTCAAATATGTTAAAAGCTGCTTAACCCATGCCCACCAACTTCGCCATGTTCACCGACACCCACACCCATCTCACCCACCCCGCCCTATTTTTCAGGCTGCCGCAAATCATCGCCCAAGCCCGCGCCGCGCAGGTTAGCCAGTTTATCGTGCCCACCGCCGAACACGCCGATTGGGCAAACGCGCTCGCGTTGTTGAGGCAGCCTGAAATCCGTGCCATCGCGCTGGGCATCCATCCGTGGTATGCCGAGCAAGCCAGCGATGGCGTGTTGCACGAATTGGCGCAGCATCTGCATCAACAGCCCGCGCTGTTGGTGGGCGAAATCGGCTTGGATTTTTACGACAAAACCGAGCCGCCCGAACGCCGCGCCGCGCAAATCCAAACCTTCCAAGCCCAGCTTGCGCTTGCCCAGCAGCATCGTCGCCCGATTATTCTGCACAATCTGCGCGCCACCGCCGCCATCATCCAAGCCATCCAGTTAGCAAAATTCACGCGAGGCGGCATCGCCCACGCCTTTTCAGGCAGCCTAGAAGAAGCGCAGTTGCTGATTAAACACGGCTTCACAATCGGCATCGGCTCGCTGCTGCTCAATCCCCGCGCCAAAAAAGTTCGCATCGCCGCCGCGCAGTTGCCGCTCGATGCTTTATTGTTAGAAACCGACAGCCCGTTTGGGCAGCCTGAAAAGCAAAACACACCTGCCAACGTGCAGCGCATCGCCGAAATGGTTGCCCAATTGCGCGGCATATCGTTGGCAGAATTGGCGGCGGCGTGTGAACAGAATTTGGTGGAAT
>CAUVGV010000173.1:0-5274 GCA_963551505.1 uncultured Kingella sp. | reverse complement strand
ACTGGCAAAATGTCGGCGAGTCGCTGATGCTCCATTGATTTTAGGCTGCCTTTGGGGCTTGTGATGATTGGAAACAGGTTTGGCTCTAATCAAAATTCCGTAACATAAGCATAGGCAGCCTGAAAACCATTTTTCAGGCTGCCTCTATAACGTTTTCCAAATATGCTTACAGCTTGCCCAACACAATATTCAGCATTCGGCGAATAGGCTCTGCCGCGCCCCATAGCAACTGGTCGCCTACGGTAAACGCGCTGATGTATTCGCCGCCCATTTCCAACTTGCGAATACGCCCAACTGGCGTTGCCAGCGTGCCTGTTACTGCTGCTGGGGTTAACTCGTGAATGGTGGCTTCTTTGGTGTTGGGTACGACTTTTGTCCACTCGTTTGCGTTGGCAATGGCTTGCTCAATTTCTGCCAGCGGCAAATCTTTTTTCAGTTTCAACGTAATGGCTTGGCTGTGGCAGCGCATGGCGCCGATGCGAACGCATAAGCCGTCCACAATCACAGGGCGGTTTGCGCCGAGAATTTTGTTGGTTTCCACGCCGCCTTTCCATTCTTCTTTGGATTGCCCGTTGCCCAAATCGGCATCAATCCACGGAATCAGGCTGCCTGCCAATGGCACACCGAAATTGGCTTTGGGGTAATCTTCCGAACGCAAAAAGTCGGATACTTTGCGGTCAATCGCCAAAATGGCACTGGCGGGGTCGGCAAGCTCGGCGGCGACTTGGCTGTGCACTGCGCCCATGCCGCTAATCAGTTCGCGCATATTTTTCGCACCCGCGCCCGATGCAGCTTGATAAGTCATGCTGGTTGCCCATTCTACTAAGCCGTTTTGGAACAAGCCGCCGAGTGCCATCAGCATCAGCGATACGGTGCAGTTGCCGCCGATGTAGTCTTTGATGCCGCTTTGTAAACCTGCATCAATCACATTGCGGTTTACGGGGTCTAGCACGATGATGGCGTTGTCTTTCATGCGCAGCGCAGAAGCTGCGTCAATCCAGTAGCCATTCCAGCCGCTTGCGCGTAGGGGTTCGTGGACGGATTTGGTGTAGTCGCCGCCTTGGCAGGTTACGATGATGTCCATTTTTGCCAATTCAGCGATGTTGTTTGCGTCCAGCAGCGTTTTGGCGGCTTGACCGAAATCGGGGGCTGCGCCGCCTGCGTTGGATGTGGTAAAGAAGTGGGCTTCGGGGATGTGGCCGAAGTCGTTTTCTTCGCGCATACGTTGCATCAGCACGGAGCCGACCATGCCGCGCCAGCCGATAAATCCTACTTTCATGTTTGTCTCCTAATATATAAATGATGTGGATGGAAAAGGTGGGGTTGTAATCGTTTGTTAGGGTTTTGTAAAGGGGGGATGTGGTTTTCAGGCTGCCTATTGGGGTAGATAGGCAGCCTGAAAAGGGGAATAACGCGATTTCAGGCTGCCTTTTATGGTTTGAACTTTGCCGTTGCATGGGCAATCTTTAAGGCAGCCTGAAAACGAGTGTGCTGATTTAGCGAAGCCGAAGCAGGGGGGGCTTGTCGGGCATGAATGCCCGACCTACTTCTCGTTGCCAGTTGACCATATCGGCGCGCGAAACACGTTTTAGCTTCGCAACTCCGCTTCGCTACGCAGGCTGCCTTTGGCTATTAATGCAGCCTGAAATAATGTTTTACGGTTCGGGCTGGATAGCGGGCAGTTCGTTTTGAAACGCGCTCACTTGGCGCACGCCGATGTCTTCCACGCCGTCTAGCCGCATTCTCATATTTTCCACCACGCCAAAATCTTTGCGCAGAAAGGCGATGTATAACAGGCGGGCGGCAAGCAGTTGGGCGCGGGCATAGGGTGCGGTTTGGGGGATGGCGATGGCGGCAAAGGCGCGGGTTTGGCGCTGTTCGGGCGGTGTGTTGGGCATATCTTGCGGCAGGGTGGCGAAGATGCCGATGGTTTGGAACGCGCCAACGGTGCTTTCCACCATCACGGCGGTGCCAATGCAGGTGTGGCGTAGGGTGAGCGTTCCGCCTGATAGTTTTTGGATGACCGCGCTTGACCAGCCGCCGTGTTGCAGCACGCGGCTTTGGTAGTCCATATAAAAGCCTTGCGGGCGGTTGTCGCCATCGGGCAGCCTGAAAAACTGTGGCTCGCCGACGATTTGCCGTTGGTGCACGGTTTGCATGTGGGAAATATCAAAGCCGTTGCAAATCATGGCGCGCCAGTCGGCGGAGATTAGGCGGCTGGTGTGCGCCCAGATGTGCTCGTGTTCGTTTACCATGTTAAACGGGGCGATGGTGGGAGCGGCAGGCGTGGGCGGGTAGAGCCACACCAGCCCGAAGCGTTCTATCACGTGCCATGCGCGGGTGGCGATGCAGCAGCCTTGTTGCACGGCTTGGGTTACGGGCGGGGCGGCGGCGTTTTGGTTTTGCGGGATGATGTGGCAGCCGTGCAGCCCGCAGGCGATGGCGTCTTGCACGACTTTGCCGCCTTTTAGATGTGCGCCCATGTGCGGGCAGAAGGCGTCGGTGGCTTTCAGGCTGCCTGTTTCGCTGCGGTAAACAACATAATGCAAGCCGCCCAGTTGCCCTGATAGGATTTGCTTGGGTTTGAGTTGGTGGGCGATGGCGATGGCGTACCAGGTTTGGGGGTAGTGTTTCCAGTTGGGGGTCATGGTGGGTGTGGGTGGTTTGGGGTTGTGAAAGGGGGAAAAATAGTTTTCAGACTACCTTTTTTTGGGGGGGCAATTTATTGCTGACTTTATTTTTGTGGACTAACAGGCAGCCTGAAACAGAGTAGAGCGGCGACGGCTCGTCGCCAACAGCTTCAAACAGAGCATGGTTGGTTTGCCAAAATGTTGGCGAGCCACCGACGCTCCGGGTGGTTTTCAGACTGTCTTTGTTTACAGGGTAAGGCAGCCTGAAAATGGGTTTGCGCTTTGTGGTTGGCGTTGGGTGTAGTGTTTGCCATGCGTCTCGTGCCGACGGGGCACTTACTTTTCTTTGCTTCGCCAAAGAAAAGTAAGCAAAAGAAAAGCGACCCCGACGTGCAGGTCTGCTTCGCAGACTTCCCTCACTCCGCATCCTTTTTTCGGCGCGTGCGAACTAGTCGCGCTACGCACGCCGTCGGACAACGCACGCTTGTTTCCGAAAAAAAATGCTGCGTTCGGCTGGACGTAGGGGACTGGTGGTGGCGCCAAACGTTTGTGATGGTTTGACCAAAAAAGGCAGCCTGAAAATGGTTTTTTTCACTTTCAGGTTGCCTTGATGGCTTGATGCAGCCTGAAACGGTATGGAGCGGCGACGGCTCGTCGCCAAAGGGTTGATGCAAGTGCTAGCGGCGGTGTGTTTACCAAAATGTCGGCGAGCCGCCGACGCTCCATTAGGGTGATTTTAGCTTCGCAGAAGCTCGCGTTGCTCGCTTTCAGGCTGCCTCAACCGCCTATTCCTGCCCATGCAGCGGCAAATAAACATCCAATATCGCTTGCCCATATTTGGCGATTTTGGCATCGCCCAAGCCGTAGATGTTGGGCAAATCGGCAAGGCTTTGCGGCTGCTGTTGCACGATGTCTTGCAAGGTTTTGTCGCCGCAAATCACATAGGCGGGCACGTTTTCGCTCTTGGCTTGATCCAGCCGCCATTGGCGCAGCGCTTGCCAGATGCGCTCTTCGCGCTCGGTGCGCAGCCATTGGCTTTTCAGGCTGCCTGATTGGGTGGCGGCTTTTTCGCGTTTGAGCGGGCGCAGCATCACGCTTTGCTCGCCTTTGAGCACGGCGCGGGCGGCGGGGGTGAGCATCAGGGCTTGGTGGTGGTTTACATCGGCGGTGATGATGTTTTGCCCGATGCATTGGCGGATGATGTTGCGCCAGTTTTTGTCGGTTAAGCCTGCGCCGATGCCGAAGGTGCTGAGTTGGTGGTGTTGGTTGCGGGTTATCCAGTCGTCTGCTTTGCCGCGCAATACGTTAATCACATAGCCTGCGGCGTATTGCTGCCCGACGCGGTAGATGCAGCTTAATAATTTTTGCACCAGCTCGGTGGCATCAAAGCGGATGGGCGGGTGTTGGCAGTTGTCGCAGTTGCCGCAGGGCTGGCTTTCTTCGCCAAAATGGCGCAACAGCAACACGCGGCGGCATTCGGCGGTTTCGCAAATATCAAACATGGCGTTGAGTTTTTGCAGCTCTATTTGTTTTTGCTGCTCGCTGACGGTGCTTTCTTGGATGCGCTCGCGCAGCAGCATTAGGTTGTTCATGCCGTAGCACAGCCAGCTGGTGGCGGGTAAGCTGTCGCGCCCTGCTCGTCCGCTTTCTTGGTAAAAATGCTCCACGCTTTGCGGCATATCCAAGTGGGCAACGTAGCGCACGTCGGGCTTGTCTATGCCCATACCAAAGGCAACGGTGGCAACGATGATGATGTTTTCTTCATGCGTGAAGCGGTGTTGATTTTGGCTGCGGATTTGGATGGGCAAGCCTGCGTGATACGGCAGCGCGTTGAGCCCGCTGTCGCACAGATATTGGGCGATGTCTTCCACGCTTTTGCGGCTGAGACAATACACAATGCCGCTTTGCCCTGCGGCTTGTTTTTGGATGAAATCCAGCAGTTGCTTTTTGCCGTTTTGCCGTTCTATCACTTGGTAATAGATGTTGGGGCGGTCGAAGCTGGATATGAATTCGGCAGCGTCGTTTAGCTGCAAATAGTGTTTGATGTCTAGGCGGGTTTGGGCATCGGCGGTGGCGGTGAGGGCAATGCGGGGGATGTGGGGATAACGCTGGGCGAGGATGCTGAGCTGTTGGTATTCGGGGCGAAAGTCGTGCCCCCATTGGCTCACGCAATGGGCTTCGTCGATGGCAAATAGGCTAACGGCGGTGTGGTCTAAAAAGCGCAGGAATTTTTCGGTGGTGAGGCGTTCGGGGGAAACGTAGAGCAGTTTCAGGCTGCCTGAATCGATGTCTTCGGCGATTTGGCGCACGGTGTCGGGCGCGGTGCCGCTGTGTACGGCGGCGGCATGGATGCCAACGGCGCGGGCGTTGGCGACTTGGTCGTCCATCAGGGCAATCAGCGGGGAGATAACGATGGCAACGCCTTCGCGCATCAGGGCGGGGATTTGGTAGCACAGCGATTTGCCGCCGCCTGTGGGCATCAGCACAAAGGCGCTGTTGCCTTGGGCAACGGTGTCAATGATTTGGGCTTGGTTGCCACGGAAGTTGGGGTAGCCGAAGGTGTCTTGGAGGATTTGCTGGGCGGGGGTCATGGGGGCGGGGGTTTGTTTTGGGGATGGGTGGGGATTTTAGCATTGAGGCAGGG
>CAUVGV010000172.1:0-5294 GCA_963551505.1 uncultured Kingella sp. | reverse complement strand
ATTGAAGCGATGGTGGACGAGGTGCTGGCGAACAACGCCAAAGCCGTGGAGCAGTTTAAAGCGGGCAACGAAAAAGCCCTCAACGCGATCGTGGGCCAGGTGATGAAAGCCAGCAAAGGCAAAGCCAACCCCGCGCAGGTGCAGGAGTTGGTGAAAGCCAAACTGGGGTGATGCCGTAAACCTGCTTTCAGGCTGCCTATCGGATTAGGCAGCCTGAAAACGCAAAAGCAGCCTGAAAAGCGTTTTACCGTTTTGGCTTCGCCGAAGCTACGTTTTCAGGCTGCCTTCAATGCCCAAAGGAGAATGGATGAACGCCAAGCTCAAAACCCTGCTGCGCTATCTGCCGCTGGCGTTATGGCTGCTGATGCTGGTGGCGAATATGGTCAATGTTTATCAAAGCGACCAATATTGGGCAACACAGCCGCCGTCCGACCACGCCACACAAATTCAATTTGAAGTGCGCTTGGCGTTTTTGCTGACACAGACCGTATTCAGTTTTCCGCTCGGCACGGCAGGCGTTGTTCTGCTCACGTTGCTGCCCGATTGGCTGCAGCCCCAACACGGCACGCCAAACAATCTGTATCTTGCCGTAGTCGCCTTGCTTAGTACGCTCGGCTTTTATGTGCAATGGTACATCCTGCTCCCACGCCTGCTGTGCCGCTGGAAAAATTGGCGCAATAAGGCAGCCTGAAAAGCACAAAACCACTTTCAGGCTGCCTAAACATCCCACAAAGGCAGCCTGAAAACCACCCCACCCACAAGGAACAATCTCATGCGAAACGACGACAACTACTACGGCTACAACGATTACGGCAGCGACACGCTGTATCTGCTGGAACAACCTGCTTCGCGCCCCGTGGGCGATGCGGTTGTATGGCTGAAACATTTGCTGGTGCTGCTGGGCGGCAAGCTGCCGCAATGGATTTTAACGGCGCTGCTGATGTTTATCAGCACGGCGGTGATTTGCGGAGGACTGCTGTTTGCCTTGGATACGCTGGGATTTGAAGCTGCGGTAAAACAAAGAGAAACGTGGGCTGTTGGGGTGGCCATTCTTATCTGGCTGTCTATTGATTTGCTACCACTGTTTTTTATGGCGGGGTTTGTCTCCATCGTGGCGGGCGTGGCAGAAGAAGGTAAATTTACCTTTGGACGGCTATTTGCAGGCTTTGGCGACCCGATGGTACAGTTGATTAAGCTGTTTTTGTTTTGGCTGTTGGCATTGTTTGCGTTGGGGCTGCTGGCAGGTTTGTTGGGCATCAATGGGAGCTGGACGGCGTTTCTGCTTATTTCGCTGTTTTTGCTGTGCAACTGGATGGCGTTGCCGTTGATTGTGTTGCAAGGCGTGTCGCCGCTGGATGCCATCTGGATGAGCCTTGTGGGCAGCCTGAAAAACATTGTGCCACAGGGCGGCTTTGTGTTGGCGATACTGGCGATGCTGCTGGGCTCTTCATATTTGGTGCTGGACGGGTTTCGCTTGGCGGTACAACACAGTGGCGGCTGGTTTTTGCCGTTAGCGCTGCTGATTTTTTATACCGTGCTGTGCGCCGTGTTTCCGATTATCAGCTATGTGTCGTATCGCAATATTTGGACGGGTGCGCCGCTGGAATAGGCAGCCTGAAAAAGTAAGGTGTGTGGCTTTGCCACGCACTATTTAGAACATGGCTAAACGATTTGGCGTTTTCAGGCTGCCTCTACGCGGGTGCGATATTTGCGGCAGCCTGAAACTTGCCCCGCGCTCCTACGGCTTGCTAGCAAGCCGTGCACTGGCATCAAAAGCGGGCGCAATCTGGTGTTTCAAACCCGTTGGCGTATTTTGCGCCGAGGCTAAAAACAAATAAGGGCAGATGGAAAGTCTGCCCTTTTGTTATCGTTTGGCGTTAAAAATTTTTGCCAAAATGGTTTTCAGGCTGCCCTACCCTGCCTCGCTCAACACCGCTGCAATCAATTCTTGCGCGCCATCGTCTGCCAGTTTTTTGGCAACGGCGCGACCGAGCGCGTCGGCGTATTCGGCGGGGGCTTGCGCTTGCGCGGTCAAAATCACCGAGCCATCGGGATGCCCCACCAAGCCGTTGAGCGTGAGCAAGCCGTGGTCATCGGCGGTGCAATAGGCGGCGAGCGGCACTTGGCAGCTTCCGCCTAGGGCGCGGGCAAGGGCGCGTTCGGCGGTTACGCAGGCGGCGGTTTTGGCGTGGTTGAGCGGCAGCAGCACGTCAATTAAGTCGGTGCGGTGGGCAGCGATTTCTATGCCGAGCGCGCCTTGCCCTGCGGCGGGCAAGCTGTCGGCGGGGGAAAGCACGGCTTGGATGCGTGCGTGCAAGCCCAGCCGTTCCAGCCCTGCGGCGGCAAGGATGATGGCATCGTAGTCGCCGTTATCCAGCTTGGCGAGGCGGGTTTGCACGTTGCCGCGCAGCGGGCGGATGGTTAAATGCGGAAAGCGGGCGCGCAGCTGGGCTTCGCGGCGCAAGCTGGATGTGCCCACGATTGCGCCGTGCGGCAGCTCTTCCAGCCGCGTGTATTGGTTGGAAACAAAGGCATCAAATGGGTTGGCGCGCTCGCTAATCGCCGCCAGCGCAAAGCCTTGCGGCAAATCCATCGGCACATCTTTAATGGAATGCACGGCTAAATCGGCGCGATTTTCTTGCAGTGCGGTTTCCAGTTCTTTGATAAACAAACCTTTGCCGCCGATTTTGGATAGGGTTTTGTCTAAAATTTGGTCGCCCTGCGTGGTCATGCCGATGATGTGGATTGGGCATTGCGGATACAGGCTTTGCAGTTGGGCTTGGATATGGCGGGCTTGCCACATGGCGAGTGCGCTTTCGCGGCTGGCGATGGTTAAAGTTTGAGGATGGGGCATGATGTTTTGCGGGATGGAATAGGCAGCCTGAAATGGGTTTCAGGCTGCATTTGGGTTGAACGGATGAGTTGGCATCGCTGCCAAAATGGTTTTCAGGCTGCCTTACGCGGGATGGATGGGAATACCACCGCCCTTGCACGCAGGCTGCTGGCACAAAATCTCGCGCGTGGGCGCGTTCACCAAATCCGCCAGCGTGTAGCCATCCAAATGGTTGATAAACGCGATTAAGCCGCTGTTTAAAATTTGGCTTAATCGGCAAGTGGGGGTAATCAGGCATTGGTTGTTGTCGCCAAAGCACTCGGCAAGCTGCAACGGCTCGGTTACGCGCACCACCGTGCCCACGCGGATTTTTTCGGGCGGCTGGGCGAGCTTTAAGCCGCCGCCTTTGCCGCGTATGCTGGTTAAAAAACCGCCTTTTACCAGCGCGGTTACCACTTTCATCAAATGGCTTTTGGAGATGTTGTATGTTTCGGCGATGGTAGCGATGTTTACAAGGCTTTCATTATTGACAGCGGCGTAAATCAGCACACGCAGGGCGTAGTCGGTTTGTTGAGTTAAATACATGTTGTTATTTTGTTGCAGGGTTAAGGGCAAAGTTTCATAATACGCGCATCTTATACATTAAGTTTTAACACAACACAACAAAACAATAAATAGGAAACGCAAATTATGAAACGCCATTCTGTTTTAATTGAGCTATCGCAAGAACATCATCACACCCTTGCCCTGTGCCTGCGCATTTTGCGCGCGCCCGAGCAAAATCATCAAAACGACATCACCGAGCATTATGTTGATTTGGAACAGCATTTTGTTCACGAGGAAACGTTGTTTGCGCCCCTGTGGGACAAACTCAACCGCCCCGAATTGCGCCAGCGCTTTGAACACGACCACGCCGAGTTGCGCCGCTTATTCCGCGAAGCGCAGTTTGACCACGCCGAATGGAACACCACCTTTGCCACCATGCTGCGCGACCATGCGCGGTTTGAAGAACGCGAGCTGTTCCCCGCGATGGAACAAAACGCCTTGCCGCCCGAATGATTTTCAGGCTGCCTGATGCGGTAAACACAAAAGGCAGCCTGAAAACAAGATTGAACAACGCTAAAACAATCCATAACCACAAACCACCCCCAAGGACACCCAACCATGAGCCTAGAAAACATCGCCGAGCCCACCCCGCCGCAAATCCCCAAAACCACCCTCTCCTATCTGAACCCCAGCCATCCCGTGTGGGCGATGGCGTTTCGCCCGCTTTATTTGCTTACCGCGCTGTATGCCGTTATCTCCATTTTGCTGTGGGGCTTTGGCTACACAGGTACGCGCGCCATGCCCGCCTTTTTGTGGCACGCGCACGAAATGGTGTGGGGCTACGGCGGCGCGGTCGTGGTCGCCTTTTTGCTTACCGCAGGCGCAACGTGGACAGGACAGCCGCCTGTGCGCGGCAAATTTTTGATGGCGATTGTTGGCTGCTACATCGCCGCTCGTCTCACCGCGTTTTTGCCGTGGGGCTGGCTCACTGGGCTTTTTGGCACAGCGTTTTACTGGCTCGCCAGCTATGGCATGGGCGAAGCCGTGTGGGTAAGCCGCAATCAGCGTAACTACATCGCCGTTGCCGCGCTGTTTTTGCTCGGATGCAGCCATTTGGCGTTTCACATCGCGCTGGGCGGCAATCCTTCCGCGCTTACCAACGGCTTGCTGGCAGGCTTAATTCTCGTTGCGGGCTTTATCGGCTTGGTGGGCGGGCGCATCATCCCCTTTTTCACCAGCACGCGGCTCAACACGCCCCGCATCAATAGCCCGCAATGGGCAATGGTCGGCTCGCTTGCTGCGCCGATGGCTGCCGCCGCGCTGATGATGACGCAAACCGCCGTTGCGCTGGCGTTTTACTTTTTGCTGTTTGCCGGCATTATGGGCTGCGTGCAAAGCAAGCGTTGGTTTCATAAAGAAATTTTGGGCGAGCCAATGCTGTGGACGCTGCATTTGGGCTATGTGTTTACCTCCATCGGGCTGGTGGTGCTGGCGCTGGGCTTTATTAGCCCCAAACTCACCAGCTTGGGCACGCATCTCATCGCCGTGGGCGGCATCGGCTTGCTCACGCTCAGCATGATGACCCGCACCGCGCTAGGACACACAGGGCGCACCATCTACCCCGCGCCCAAATACCTGCCCTATGCTTTTTGGCTGATGATTGCCGCCACCGTCATGCGCGTTGTCGCCGCGTTTGTGCTGCTGCTTGCGCCAAGCTGGTATCAACACGCCCTTACTTGCGCTTCGCTGCTGTTTGCCGCCTCGCTGGCGATTTACTTCGTGCGCTATTATCCGTGGCTCACCCAACCGCGCATTGACGGCAAAGCAGGATAATCGTGTAAACAAAGGCAGCCTGAAACATTGAGCAAACGGCTTTCAGGCTGCCTTTTCCCATCCACCCCAAGGCAGCCTGAAA
>CAUVGV010000171.1:0-5394 GCA_963551505.1 uncultured Kingella sp. | reverse complement strand
TTATGGATGATGTACCGCGCAGGCTGGGGCGGCAAAGACGACAACCAAAAACGCATTTTGGCGATAGACATCAGCCGCAGCGGCTTTGAATGGGCATTGCGCCACGCCTGCCTCAGCCACCCGCCCGCAGGCATGGACAGCGCAACATGGCAGCAAACCAAAGCCGCCCACCCCGTCCGCATCCAATGGGACCCTGAACGCAGCCTGAAACTGGAACCGCTGCCGCACCGCAGCATCCAAATCGGGCTAACAGGCGAAGCCGTGCCGCGCTATGTAAACGAATGGATACAAAACATCAGCGAAATCACCGATTTGGCGCAGCAAATCCACGCGCTTATCGCCCAAGACAACCTCGCCGCCGCGCAAGCCCTGCTGCCGCCCGAGCGCGTTTACCCCTTTGACTGGGAGACAGAATTTCAGGCAGCCTGAAACGCCCAAATCGTTTTTCAGGCTGCCTCAATCCCGTAAACAAGGAAACCCAAAATGTTCCCCATGCCCAAACCGCCCGCCAGCCTTAACGACTGCCAAGCCTACATCCAATTTCTCTCGCAGGTGTACCACTACACCAGCAATTGCGGCGCAACGCACGGTAAAAGCGTCGCCGCGCTGGTGGAGCGTAACAAAGCCCGATTCTATGGCTACCAAACCCTTTGCATCATCAAATTTGGCATGACGCGCGACAGGGAAAGCGCGTGGAGCGAGCAAGCCCTAGCCGAATACTATGCCGCTATCAGGCAAAAATACCACATCACCGACAGCGACAGCGTGAGCGTGCGCGAGCAAAAAGCCGCCGCCTTCTGCCGAGGCGAACGCACCAATATGAAAAAGCTGATTAAGCGGCAGTTTCAATAATCCGCATTAAGGCAGCCTGAAACCGCCCCAACCGCATTTTCAGGCTGCCTCACTCATAAACAAGGAAACCCAAAATGTTCACCAATAAAAAACCCGTGCTGTTCGCCACCGCGCTTGTCGCGCTGCTCACCGCGCCCATCACCCAAGCCAAGCAGCCTGCCAGCTTGAACAACTGCCAAGCGCTTACCCAATTTGTCGCGCAGTTCTATCTTTATGGCTCAGCTTGCGAAAGAACATACAATAGCAACATCGTGGCGCAAATAGAAAACCACGCAGACCAAATTTATGCCTATTTCACCGCCTGCCAAAAGTTGGGCATGACGCAAAAAATGCAAGACGCATGGGGCGAACGAGCCTTATACCGATACGGTGCTGCCATCAGAAAAAAATATGCCATCAGCCATCAAGACACCGACAACCAATACCAGCAAAAAATCGCCGTCTTCTGCCAAGACGAACGTACCACCATGGAAAAACAGATGAAGCGATGGTTTAAATAATCACACCCAAAGGCAGCCTGAAACCACCCCCAACAGCATTTTCAGGCTGCCTCTTGACCCTACCCCCGAGTAAACCCTTACGCTTGTCGCCATCTAATCCACAAGGGGAAGCCAAATGTCCACCCAACACATCAATCTGCAAATCGACGGCATGACCTGCCAAGCCTGCGCCAGCCGCATTGAAAAAGTGCTCAACAAAAAAGACTTCGTTGCCAACGCCAGCGTGAACTTTGCGGGCGAAACGGCGCAAGTGGAATACGACGACGCGCAAACCACGCCCGAAGAGCTGATGCAAATCATCCAGAAAACAGGTTTTCAGGCTGCCATCAAAACCACCGCGCTGCCCGAAATGCAGCCTGAAAACGCAAACCTATGGCGCAACCATTGGCGTACATGGCTGCTGCTTGCCCTTGCCGCGCCGTTTATGCTCGGCATGGCGGGGATGCTGTTTGGCTCGCACGCGCTGATGCCGCCAGCTTGGCTGCAAATTGCCCTTGCCAGCATCGTGCAGCTTTGGCTCGCCATCCCGTTTTACAAAAGCGCCATCGCCAGCGTGCGCGGCGGCTTGGCAAATATGGATGTGCTGGTTTCCATCGGCACGCTGGCGATTTATCTCTATTCCATCGGCATGGTGCTGGCGGGCTATTCGGTGCACCATGTTTACTTTGAAGCGGGTGTGATGGTGATTGCGTTTGTGTCGCTGGGCAAATTTTTGGAAGAGCGCACCAAACGCGGCAGCCTGAACAGCTTGGGGCTGATGATGCAGCTCACGCCGCGCCAAGTAACCGTGTTGCGCGGCAATCAATGGCAGCCTGAAAAGCTGGAAAACGTGCAAATTGGCGACACGCTGCGCGCTGTGCAAGGCGAGCGCATCGCGGCGGATGGCGTGGTTATCGCGGGCGAAGCGTGGGCAGACGAAAGCCATTTAACAGGCGAGAGCCAGCCTGTTTACAAAACCGCAGGCAGCAAAGTGCTGGCGGGGTCTATCCTATCGGGCAGCGTGGATTACCGCGCCGAGCAGTTGGGCAGCAACACGCTGCTGGGCGACATGATGAACGCGCTGGCAGACGCGCAAGGCAGCAAAGCCCCCATCGCACGGCTTGCTGATAAAGCCGCCGCCGTGTTTGTGCCCACCGTGCTTGCCATTGCCGCGCTCACCTTTATCGCCACTTGGGCAATCACGGGCAGCGCAACCAAAGCCCTTGTGCACGCCGTTGCCGTGCTGGTGGTGGCTTGCCCTTGCGCGCTGGGCTTAGCAACGCCCGCAGCCATCATGGCAGGCATGGGCGTTGCCGTGCGACATGGCGTGTGGTTCAAAAACGCCGCCGCGATGGAGCAAGCGGGGCATATTGACACCGTGGTGCTGGACAAAACAGGCACGCTCACCCAAGGCAAGCCCGACATCGCCGCCATCTGGACTGCGCCGAATATCAGCGAAGATACGCTGTTTCAGGCTGCCGCTGCCGTGGAGCAACACGCCGCCCATCCGCTTGCCAAAGCCATTGTCTCGCACGCCGCCGAGCGCGGCATCGCCATCCCCACCGCCACGCAGCCTGAAACCGAAGCAGGCGCAGGCTTGCAGGCGCAGGTGGACGGCATCGGTTTGGTTAAAGTGAGCAAGCCCGATTTTGCCAACTTGGATGTTCACGCCATTTGGGGCGATGGGCAGCCTGAAAACGAACGAAGTGAGTTTCAGCAAAACGAGCAAAGCGAGTTGCGCCAAAATAATGCAGACGACATCTGGCGCATCGCCAGCCTTGTCGCCGTCTCCATCAACGGCGAAGCCGCAGGCGCGTTTGCCCTTGCCGACCCGCTCAAACCCGACAGCGCCGAAGCCATCGCCCGCCTGCACGCGCACAGCATCAGCGTGTACATACTCAGCGGCGATAATACCGCCACCGTGTCGCACATCGCCGCCCAGCTTGGCATAGATGCCGCTCACGCCCACGGCAACCAATCGCCGCGCAGCAAAGCCGACTTTATCGCCCAGCTCAAAGCGCAAGGGCGCAACGTTGCCATGGTGGGCGACGGCATCAACGACGCGCCCGCCCTTGCGCTGGCAGACGTAGGCTTCGCCGTGCGCGGCAGCACCGACATCGCCGAACACAGCGCCGATGCCGTGTTGGTGCGCCAATCGGTGAACCAGTTGGCAGACGGCATCTTCATCGCCCGCGCCACGCTGAAAAACATCAAGCAAAATCTGTTTTTCGCCTTTATCTACAACATTCTCGGCATTCCGCTCGCCGCCTTCGGGCTGCTCACCCCCGTGATTGCAGGCGCAATGATGGCGATGAGTTCAGTATCCGTGTTGGGCAATGCGCTGCGGTTGAAGAAGTTTCAAGCGCGGTAGGCAAGTGATAGAGGCAGCCTGAAAACGCAAAAACCGTTTGGCATCATACCAAACGGTTTTGTTTTTCAGGCTGCCTCAACCATCAGCCCGTAGTAGGCAACTCGTTGCCCACCCATATTTCCATTTACACAGCAGGCAAACAAGTTGCCCCACCCTACCCCGCTGGGTTTTCAGGCTGCCTATCTATGCCAACAAAGGCAGCCTGAAAACGAACAAAGCGCGTTTCAGCAAAGCTAAAACCCATTTCAAAACACGTTTTCAGGCTGCCTATTTGCCCCCACCTCAATGCGACATAATCTGGCTTAAAAACTGCTTCGCCCGATCCGTTTGCGGGTTTTCAAAAAACTCATCAGGCTTGCGGTCTTCCAAAATCTGCCCGTGGTCCAAGAAAATAATTCTATCCGCCACCTCACGCGCAAAGCCCATCTCATGCGTAACGCACATCATCGTCATGCCACTTTGCGCCAAATCCTTCATCACTTTCAGCACCTCGCCCACCATTTCAGGGTCAAGCGCAGAAGTCGGCTCATCAAACAGCATCACCGCAGGCTGCATCGCCAGCCCGCGCGCAATCGCCACGCGCTGCCGCTGCCCGCCCGATAATTCAGCAGGATAGGCATCTTTTTTATGCACCAAGCCCACTTTTTCCAGCAATTCCATCGCCAGCTTTTCCGCAGCAGCGGCATCCATATTTTTCACTTTAATCGGCGACAGCGTAATGTTTTCCAACACCGTTAAATGCGGATACAAATTGAAATGCTGGAACACAAAGCCCACCTCGGTGCGGATTTTGTTCAAATCGGTTTTGGAATCGGCAACGTTTACGCCGTCCACCCAAATCTCGCCGCTTTCAATTTTTTCCAACTGGTTCACGGTGCGAATCAGCGTAGATTTGCCGCTGCCCGAAGGCCCGCACACCACCACCACCTCGCCTTGGTGAATGTCCAAATTCACATTGTTAATCACATGGTTACTGCCAAAATGCTTGTTTACCGCTTTAAAGCTGAGCATCAGTTTTTGGGAGTTAATTTTGTTGGGCATATTTAGAGCTTTCTAATTAAGAAGGTTATGGATGATTAAAATCGTTGGATTTTAACCCAAACTATGCAACAGTAGTTTTCAGGCAGCCTGAAAATTATTTTGTATGGCAACGTCTTTGTTGCTTGCTAAGTTTAGAGAAATTCTTCCTTGTTTGAAGAGTACGAGATAAATCTGGCTCACTTGCATTTCAAGAATAGAAGCAATTTTAGAATTGCAAGTATTTTCATCAGATTTGTTTGCTTTTGGTTCAGAAACAGTTTCGTTAATATTAGAGTTATCTCTTTTAGAGTTATCTTTTACGGAATAAATAATCTTGCTCTCGTCTGTTTTAATTTCCATGCGAACTTTCTCTTTTTTGCATGGGTCATCAAATTCAATCAATGTATGACTTCCCATACCGCGCCACAAAATTGAAACATCCGATAGAGAACGGTCTTCTCTACCACCAAATGTTGATGCAACTAAATTACGACGCTTAGCCTCTGATAACACAAATTTATAATCATCTTCTGCAAGTTGAATAATTAAACTAGAACGCGCAACACCTAAGCTAATCATAATATTTTTACCAAAATTTAATGTTGTTATAAAAATAAGCATTACAAATAAAGGTGCAATAATGAACAGATAGGTTTCTTTTACTTCTTTATT
>CAUVGV010000170.1:0-5478 GCA_963551505.1 uncultured Kingella sp. | reverse complement strand
GATTGAGCCTTCGCCTGTGATGCAGAACACATCTTTATCGGGGTTGGCAAGGTATGCGCCCATAGCGTAAGGCAAGCCTACGCCCATGGTGCCTGCGCCGCCCGAGTTCAGCCATTGGCGCGGGCGTTGGAATGGGTAATACAGCGCGGCAAACATTTGATGCTGTCCCACATCGGATGTGATGATGGCATCGTTGTGGGTTAATTTTGCCAAGGTTTGAATCACATATTGCGGCAGGATTAAATCGGTTTCAGGCAGTCTTAAACACTCTTGCGCGCGCCATTCTTCAATTGTTTTCCACCATTTTTCCAAATGGTTGGCGTTGATAGATTCGTTTTGCGCACGCCATAAGCCCAGCATTTCGGTTAAAACGTTTTTCACATCGCCCACAATCGGCACATCCGCTTTCACCCGTTTGGAAATGCTGGATGGGTCAATATCAATATGGATGATTTTTTTCGGTGCTTCGGCAAATTTTGCAGGCGAACCGACTACGCGGTCATCAAAACGCGCACCAATCGCCACCACCACATCGGCGTTTTGCATGGCAAGATTGGCTTCATAAGTGCCGTGCATACCGAGCATGCCTAAAAATTGGCGGTCATCGGAAGGATACGCGCCCAAGCCCATCAGCGTGCCAGTGCAAGGCACACCTGTTGTGCGGATTAAATTGGTTAGTTCTTTGGAAGCATTGCCCAACACCGCACCGCCGCCAAAGTAAACCAAGGGGCGTTTGGCAGTGGATAAAAGTTGCACCGCTTTTTTAATTTGCCCCACATGCCCTTGAACAACGGGTTGATAGGAACGAATTGGCAAATCTTCTTGTGGATAGCTGTATTTTGCTGTGGCTTGGGTAACATCTTTGGCAACGTCAATCACCACAGGACCAGGGCGACCCGATTTGGCAATTTGGAATGCTTTTTTAATGGTTACAGCCAGGTCTTCAATATTGGTAACCAAGAAATTGTGTTTCACGCATGGGCGAGAAATGCCAATCATATCAATTTCTTGGAACGCATCTGTGCCGATTGCGCCTGATGGCACTTGCCCGGAAATCACCACCAGCGGAATCGAATCGCTGTAAGCGGTGGCGATGCCTGTTATCGCGTTGGTTGCGCCTGGCCCTGATGTAACCAAGGCAACGCCCACTTTGCCACTGGAACGCGAATAAGCATCTGCCGCATGAACGGCTGCTTGTTCGTGTCGTGTCAAAACGTGTTTGAATTTTTTGAGCTGATAAATGGCATCGTAGATTTCCAATACTGCGCCACCGGGATAACCGAAAACATACTCAACATTTTCTGCGTGAAGACTTTGCACGATAATTTGTGCGCCTGATATTTGCATGACAACCTCATTTGTTCTGCGTAACTTCGATTGCAAATGGATAATTTTGCCGATGCACCTGTAATGCGGTTAAACGAGACAGCGATTTAGGGTACGCGCACACGCTTAACATAACAATAATTATATTGATTGGTTCAATCTGGTTAAACGCTGGGTTTGTGAAGAAAGGGAAGCGCCAAGATAACCGAAAGAATTAACAAAAACAAGCGGTATGTAAAAAAAAATTATCTCTATCAAATAAAGGGCAATATGATTATTAAAAGTTAAAAAAATTAAAATTTTGAGAATTTAATTGCGCAAATAGGCAAAAAATAATTTTTAAATCTATTTATTTCGCTAAACTGGCTAACCTGCATTAAAATTGCTTGATTGGATGCACACACGAAAATTATTTTAATTTGAAAGATTGGAAAAAAATGAAACTGTCTTCGCAACAAAAAGGTTTTACATTGATTGAATTGTTGGTTGCCATTGCGATTATGGGTGTTTTGGCTGCTTTGGCCTATCCATCTTATTTAAGCTATATCCGCCGCGCACGCTTGGATAATGCGCGTGCCATGATGTCGGATGCGGCGCTGGCAATGGAACGCCACTATGGTCGGTATCGGACTTTTTGCAAGGAAGGGACAGATTGCACCCCGCCCGATATAGTTTTTGTTACCAAGAATGATACTTCGGCTGTGCCTGCAACGAGTATTGTGGTTACGGTGGATAACGATAATTACGATTTTTCATTGGTTAAGGCGAATACCAATAACTTTATATTGAAAGGTGAGCCGAAATCGGGTTTGTATTCAGCCGATGTGCTCGCTGCTAATCAGTTGATTTTGTTCTACGATTCTTCTGTTCCTGCGTTTGTTCGTTGCACGAATGACGGCGCAGACCTTTATGAGACTTCTGCTAAATCTCCCGACCCCACAGCTTTGCCTGATGCGGTTGGCTGCGAAGTGATGCAATAACATGAAAGCAAAAGGCTTTACTTTGACTGAATTGTTGGTAGTGATAGCCATCATCGCGGTTTTGGCGGTGGTGGCTTATCCGCTTTATAACAATTATGTGAAAAATGCGCGGCTAAGCGAGGCGCATCAGGCGATGATGGACAATGCGCAGGCGTTGGAGCGTCATTATGCGAATCACGCCAACTTTAAGAAAAGCAGCACGCAATGGGTGGATTTGCCGACTACGCAAACGCCTTACTTTTGCATTCGGATGATGGGCAACCCGCGCGGTACGGAGAACGAGGCGGCGTATAGCATGAAGGCGGTGTCATTTGATAAGAACAGAGAGGCGCGGGTGTTGATTCATGCGCATGATGGCACTTCGTTGGTGTGCGAAAGCAGCGCGACAACGTGTGATGAAACGCCTTTTTTTAATAATGCTATGCGGGTGGATTCGGATTGTCGCCCGTATCCTTGATGGAGCAGTTGGTAACAATAAAAGGCAGCCTGAAAACGGTTTATTCCATTTTCAGGCTGCCTTTTTGTGTTTATGCGAAATAGCCTGCGCCGAGAATAAGCGGCTTGTGTGCGCCTGTGGCGTGGTGGGGGTTGGAGGGGGTTTGGTTTACCCAGCAGGCGGCAAGCCATGCGAAGGCGGCGGCTTCTACCCATTGGGGGTTGAGGTTTAGGCGGGCGGTGCTGGATAGGGCGATGTGGCTGGGGGCGAATAGTTCGGCAAGTGTGTGCATTAGGGTAGTGTTTTGGATGCCGCCGCCGCAGATATAGATGTGGCGGGTGTTTGAGGCAGCCTGAAAAATGGCATCGGCGATGGTTTCGGCGGTGAATTGGACAAGGGTGCGTTGCACGTCAAACGGGGATTCGTTGCCGTGTAGCTGGCTTTGTAGCCATGCGAGGGAAAAGAGTTCGCGCCCTGTGCTTTTGGGCGGCGGCAGCCTGAAATAGGGATGGGCTTTCAGGCTGCCTAATAGGCTGGGTAACACGTTGCCTTGCGCGGCTTTTGCGCCGTTGGTATCGTAGGGCTGTTGCCAGATGTGTTGTGTCCATGCGTCTAACAGCATATTGCCTGCGCCTGTGTCAAAGCCGATGGGTGGCTGGTTGGGGGCGAGCAGGCTGATGTTGGCGATGCCGCCGATGTTGAGCACCACGCGGGTTTCGCTGGGGCTGGCAAACAGGGCTTGGTGGAAGGCGGGGACAAGCGGTGCGCCTTGCCCGCCTGCGGCAAGGTCGCGGCTGCGGAAATCGCCGATGGTGAAGATGCCTGTGCGCTCGGCGAGCAGGGGGAGATTGACCAGTTGGATGCTGTATTGATGCTCGGGGGCGTGGCGGATGGTTTGCCCGTGGCAGCCGATGGCGGTGATATTTTCAGGCTGCATTTGGCTTTGGGCGAGCAGTTGGTGGACGGTTTGGGCGTAGATTTGGCTAAGCTGTTGGGCGAGGATTTGGCTGCGGTGCAGTTCGTTTTCGCCGATGTTTTGCAGGGCGAGCAGTTCGGTTTTCAGGCTGCTGGGGTAGGGGGTAAAGCTGTGGGCGATGGCGCGTTGCCATTGCTTGCCTTGCATGGCAATGAGTACGGCATCTGCGCCGTCCATGTTGGTGCCTGACATGATGCCGATGTAGTGTTGGGTGGGCATGGGGTGTCCTTTGGAATAGGGCGATTAAATGGTTTTCAGGCTGCCTTTGGGGGATGAGGCAGCCTGAAAACGTTATTTGCTGTGTTGTTGTGAGGTGGGTTGTTGCGGTGTTGCTTGTTTGGCTTGCTGTTGCTTGGCTTCGCGGGCAAGACGGCGTTGGCGGCGTTTTTCTAATAGCGCGTCGCGGCGGGCGATTAAGCCTTGGCGGCGGTGGTAAAGATGATAGCCTGCCCATGCCGCGCCGATGGCGCACACGATGTATAAGCCGTATTGGAATTGGTGGACTTGCTTCATCAGCCAGTCTTTATTTTCTGCGCCGAAGTGCCCCAGATACACCCAAAGGGGAACGGTTAAGATGGCAGCCAGCCCATCCATCATCAGCCAGCGCAGAAAGGAGACCTTGCCGCTCATGCCTGCCACCAGAAACATCGGGCTGCGCAAGCCCGGTAAAAAGCGGGCAACAAACATCACGCGGTTGCCGTATTGGTCAAATTTTTGGCGGATTAGGGCGTAACGTTTTGGGTTGAGCATTTTGGCGACAGGGCGGAATTTGAGGATTTGGTTGCCATAATGCCTGCCGAGCATAAACATGATGCCGTCGCCCACCAATACGCCGAGCACGCCAGTAACCGCCATAATGTGTACGTTTTTATAACCCAAGCCTGAAATCACGCCGCCTGCAACAAGGGTAACGTCTTCGGGGATGGGAATGCCAAAGCCGCACAGTATCAGGATGAAGAATACGGCAACGTAGCCAAATTGGATAAAGAATTGTTCTAAAAAGACGAGCATGGTGGTTTGCTTTATTGTGGGTTAAGGGGGCAAGGCAGCCTGAAAAGCAGAGTAGGGGGCGTTTGCCTTGTTTACAAATTTTCAGGCTGCCTTTGGGCGGTTTATTGTTGGATGGATTGGGCAATCCGCTGGGCGCATTGTTCGGCAATTATCGCGCTATCGGCTTCTACCATCACGCGCACAACGGGTTCTGTGCCCGATGCGCGCAGCACGATACGCCCTCTGTCGCCCAATTCTTGCTCGGCTTGCGCCAACGTCGCTTGCGAAGCGCTTTGCCAATCTTGCCCTTTTTCAATGCGCACGTTAATCATGGTTTGCGGATAGGGCTGCCAATCTACGGCAGTTTTTAAATCTTGCCCCAATTCGCGCAGCGCGGCGAGCACTTGCAAGGCGGAAATCGTGCCATCGCCCGTGTTGTGTTTGTCTAGGCACACGATGTGCCCCGATGCTTCGCCGCCGATGAGCCAACCGCGCTCGTGCAATTGTTCCAACACATAGCGGTCGCCCACTTTGGCGCGGGCAAAGGCGATGCCCCGCGTGGCAAGGGCTTTTTCCATGCCCAAATTGCTCATCACCGTGCCGACTACGCCGCCAAAATCCAAGCCTTGCGCGGCGCGGGCTTTGGCGATGACGTAAATCAGCTTGTCGCCGTCGTACACCACGCCGTTTTTGTCCACCATCATCAGGCGGTCGCCGTCGCCATCCAGCGCGATGCCGTAATCCGCATCGTTTTGCAACACGGCGGCTTG
>CAUVGV010000169.1:0-5500 GCA_963551505.1 uncultured Kingella sp. | reverse complement strand
GGCAGCCTGAAACCCATCTCCCCAAACCAAAGCAAAATGCCCTACACCCTAACCCCCATCGGCACAGTCCAATCCCCCTACACGCAAAAATTCGGCATCCCACGCCAGCCCCAGCTCGTCCCCGCCGCCCAAATCATCCTAATGCTCAACCCAGCCTTCACCGCCGACAGCGTGCGCGGTTTAGACGGCTTTGACTACATCTGGCTACAATTTCTGTTTCACGATGCCATCCACGAAGGCTGGTCGCAAATGGTTCGCCCACCACGCCTCGGCGGCAAACAAAAAATGGGCGTATTCGCCACCCGCAGCCCCCATCGCCCCAACCACATCGGGCTTTCCCTGCTGCGCCTTATCCGCATAGACACCACAGGCAGCCGCGTGCACATCCATTGCCAAGGCGGCGACCTGCTCAACGGCACGCCCATTCTAGACATCAAACCCTACATCCCCTTCGCCGAAGCCCACCCCCAAGCCCGCTCAGGCTTTGTCAACGGCGCGCCCGAGTTGCTCACCGTTATCTGGCAGCCTGAAAGCTACCCCGAGCAGCTCACCCCCGAACAACGCGCCCTCATAGAACAAAGCCTCGCCCAAGACCCGCGCCCCGCCTATCAAGACCTCCCCGAGCGCATCTACGGCGCAACCATCGCAGGCAAAGAGATTAAATTTCAAATCGCCAACGGCATCGTTCGTATACTGTCGTGCGACTAATCGCACTCAATCCGCGCAAACGTTTCACATGAAACCCACGCAAAAAAGGACGCGCCAAGCACGTCCAAGCTCACAAGAAAAAGAAACTTCGCTAAAAATCGTTTCAGGCTGCCTCAATCATCCAATTTGCTAGACAACACCGCGCCCGTTTTCGCATCCACTTTCACTTCATACTTCTGCCCATTCGCCATGCGCACATCCACCTCAAAATGGTCAGGCTTGTTGCGCCCACGGTCAAATTCCACATCCGTTGCTTGCCCGCCGCCCACTTTTGCCACCGCAATTTGCGCCGCTTTTTCATGCGTGATGTAGCTGGCGCTATTTTTCTCGTAGTGCAAATAATCGCCATCCGCCAAAGCAGGCGCAGAGATGGCAGCAAATGCAGCAGCAAAAATAACGGCGGCGGTTTTATTGGTTAATTTCATGGTGTAACTCCTGTTTCAATGTTTAAAAAAGCGTGTCGTTTGACAACGCTGCGCAGTATAAAAAACGAAAATTAGGAAACAATTAGCAATGTGTTAAGAATGTGTAAACGCGTTTCAGGCTGCCTTATTGGGTTAGGCAGCCTGAAAAACCGTTCGGCGCGGTTAAAACAGATTTACGCACGAAAAACCACATAATCCCGCCTTTTTCCACGCCATTGTTGCCAAACCCCGCTCCCCGCGCGTATCATCCGCGCTTTATTTTCAACCCATTGCCAAGAAAGGATAAAACCATGCAAAACATCGCTCAAACCCTCATCCAACTTGGCAGCCTGAACGCAACGCGCGTTATCTAATCGCCCTGCTTCGGGCTGCTTTCTCAATTATTTGCTAGCCGTTTTCACAGCGAAATGCCGCAACCACGAGCATTTCAACCGCTGCCTGCGCATCGCCAAAGGCAGCCTGAAACACGCCTAGCAAACCGCAAAAGAAAGTATCCCTAATATGGGCAATCAAATCATCATCATCAAAAATTCAAACACTTGGATAGAAGGCAACGCCATCCAACAATTAGAAACCACCGCCAAGCTACCGCACATTCAGCGCGTAGCAGGCATGCCCGATTTACACGCAGGGCGCGGTTATCCCATTGGCGCGGCGTTTTTCAGCATGGGGCATTTTTACCCCGCGCTGATTGGCAACGACATCGGCTGCGGCATGGCGTTTTGGCAAACCGATTTAGCCGCGCACAAAGCCAAAACCAGCAAATTAGTCAAACAGTTAGGCAGCATAGACGCGCCGCTGGATGCAGGCTGGCAAGCGCGGATAGATGAACTGCTGCCCCATCATCCGTTTCAGGCTGCCTTGGGCACGATTGGCGGCGGCAACCATTTTGCCGAGCTGCAAGCGGTGGACACGGTTTACGCGCCTGAACACCTGCCCGCAGCGTTTAATCCGCAATGCCTGCAATTGTTGGTGCACAGCGGTTCGCGCGGCTTGGGTCAGCATATTTTGCGCCGCCATGTGGATAAACTTAACCACGCAGGGCTGCCTGAAAACACGCCCGAAGCCGCTGCCTACCTTGCCGAACACGCCGATGCGCTCAATTTTGCCCGCGCCAATCGCCGCTTGATTGTCGAGCGAATGCTGGCGCGTTGGGGCGCAGACGGCGCGTGCTTGCTGGATGTACATCACAATTTTTTGCAATCCGTTCAAATAGATAACCAAACAGGCTGGCTGCACCGCAAAGGTGCAACCCCGTCCGATTGCGGCTTGGTCGTTATCCCAGGTTCGCGCGGCGATTACAGCTATCTTGTGCGCCCGATTGTGGCTAATGCAGCTAACGCTTTGTTTTCATTGGCACACGGAGCGGGGCGCAAATGGCAGCGCGGCGAATGCAAAGCGCAGCTGTCGCACAAATTTTCCGCCGATAGCCTGCGCCAAACCGTATTTGGCAGCGCGGTAATCTGCGAAGATAAAGCCTTGATTTTTGAGGAAGCTCCGCAAGCCTACAAAAAAATAGACAGCATAATCGCTGCCATGTGCGATTTTGGGCTGATTGAACTGGTAGCGCGGATGAAGCCTGTTTTGACTTACAAAACAGCGGGCGGTTGCGCCGATTGATACTGAACTAATTTCAGACTGCCTCTGTGTAAAAGGCAGCCTGAAACCAAAATACAAGGAACTTTATGATTTATCTACAACTCTCCACAGGGCAATCGCCCGCCGAATGCCAAATTTTCGCCCAATTTGTGTTACGCAAAATCTTGCGCGAAGCCGAAGCCGCAGGCGTGCAAGCGGATGTGTTCAGCCAAACCGACAGCAAACACGGCATTTTATCCGCCACGTTTGCCCTTAACGGCGCGGGCGCAGAAGCCTTGGCGCAACGCTGGCTCGGCACGCCGCAATGGATTGGCAACAGCCCCGTGCGCCCCAAACATCCGCGCAAAAATTGGTATATCGGCGTTTTCAGGCTGCCGCAAATCCCGATTTTGCCCGATGATGGCAGCATTCATTTCGAAACCTGCCGCGCAGGTGGCAAAGGCGGGCAACACGTCAATAAAACCGACAGCACGGTGCGCGCCACGCATTTGGCAACGGGCATTTCGGTGCGCGTGGAAAGCGAGCGCAGCCAACACGCCAACAAAAAACGCGCCCGCGAGCTGCTGGCTTTGAAGCTGGCGGAACAGCATTCGGCAGCGTTAGGACAACACGCGGCAAACGCGCATTCGCAGTTATACCAAGTGGAACGCGGCAACCCCGTGCGCGTGTTCAAAGGCGCGGATTTTCGCGAGCAACCGGCAGCCTGAAAACAAACCAAGCGCGTTTGAGCGAAGCGAAAAAACAACGGCGCAGGCAGGCGGCAATGCCTAAACTGCGCCGTTGCCTTTTTCAGGCTGCCTTTTATCAACTAATCCGCCATTTCTCGCCAGCTTGGTGCGCAAATCCTTTAAAATCACGCCTTTCAACCCAACTGCGAAAGGAACATCATGGAACTCGTCTTTATCCGCCACGGTTTGAGCGAATGGAACGCCAAAAACCTGTTCACAGGCTGGCGCGACGTGAAACTCAGCGAAAAAGGCATCGCCGAAGCACAAGAAGCGGGGCGTAAACTTAAAGCCGCTGGCTACCAGTTTGACATCGCGTTCACATCGGTTTTAACCCGCGCCATCAAAACCTGCAACATCGTGCTGGAAGAAAGCGATCAGCTTTGGGTGCCACAAATCAAAACATGGCGTTTGAACGAGCGGCATTACGGCGCATTGCAAGGCATGGACAAAAAGCAAACCGCCGAAAAATACGGCGATGAGCAAGTGCACATTTGGCGGCGCAGCTACGACACGCTGCCCCCACTGCTAGACAAAAACGACGAATTTTCCGCCCACAACGACCGCCGCTACGCCCATTTGCCTGCTGATGTGGTGCCCGATGGCGAAAATTTGAAAGTAACGCTGCAACGGGTGTTGCCCTTCTGGGAAGACCATATCGCGCCCGCCATCATCAGTGGCAAGCGCGTGTTGGTGGCGGCGCATGGCAACAGCTTGCGCGCGCTGGCAAAACACATTGAAGGCATTTCCGATGACGACATCATGGGCTTGGAAATCCCCACAGGGCAGCCTTTGGTTTACCAATTGGATGATAATTTAAACGTGGTTAAGAAATTTTATTTGTGATAACAAGGCTTTGTTTAACAATTAAGAGGCAGCCTGAAAACGAGTTAAACACGTTTTCAGGCTGCCTCTTTATGTGGATAACTTAAATTTTTTCCGCAAAGAATTTCAACGTACGCACCAGTTGGCAAGTATAAGACATTTCGTTGTCATACCAAGCCACGGTTTTCACTAGTTGCTTATCGCCCACCGTTTGCACGCGGGTTTGCGTGGCATCAAACAACGAGCCAAATTCCATGCCAATCACATCAGATGACACAATTTCATCTTCGGTGTAGCCAAACGATTCATTGGCAGCGGCTTTCATCGCAGCATTCACTTCTTCTTTGGTTACATTTTTTTCCAAAATACAAACCAATTCAGTCAGCGAACCCGCAACAACAGGCACGCGCTGCGCCGCGCCATCCAATTTGCCGTTCAATTCAGGAATCACCAAGCCAATGGCTTTGGCTGCGCCTGTGCTGTTGGGCACAATATTTGCCGCAGCGGCGCGGGCGCGGCGTTTATCGCCTTTGCGATGCGGCGCATCCAGCGTGTTTTGGTCGCCTGTATAGGCATGGATGGTGGTCATCAAACCTTGCACCACGCCAAATTGTTTTTGCAACACCGCCGCCATCGGCGCAAGACAGTTGGTGGTGCAAGAAGCCGCAGAAACCACCGTTTCACTGCCATCCAACACATGATGATTCACATTAAACACCACCGTTTTCATGTCGTTGCCCGCAGGCGCAGAAATCACCACTTTGCGTGCGCCCGCGCGAATATGCGCTTCGGCTTTGTCTTTGCTGGTAAAAAAGCCCGTGCATTCCAAAACCACATCAACGCCCAAATCTTTCCACGGCAGCTCTTCGGGATTTGGCTTGGCAAACACTTTGATTTCTTTGCCATTTACAATAAACGCTTCTTGTTTTTGCTCAATCGTGCCGTTAAATCGCCCTTGCGTGGTATCGTATTTAAACAAATGCACCAGCATATCCGCAGGCGTTAAATCGTTTACTGCCACCACTTCAATGCCGTCTGTTTTCAAGATTTGGCGCAAAGCCAAGCGTCCAATGCGCCCAAAACCGTTAATTGCCACTTTAACTGCCATTTTTACGTTCCTTCTGTGCGTTGAAAAACGTTTCTTTTTACCATTTTTTACGCTTAAACGCAAAAGGCTTTTGTTTTTGTCTGGGCGAGTTTGTATTTGTAATTAAATTA
>CAUVGV010000168.1:0-5512 GCA_963551505.1 uncultured Kingella sp. | reverse complement strand
GATATTGCGCGCCTGATGCAATTCTTGATACAGCCAACTGTTTTGAAACAGTTTTTCGTATTCATCGGCTTGCTTGCCGCTTTCAGGCTGCCCATCGCCCAAATCGTCTAGCAAAGGGAACACGACTTCTGCCGCCAGCATTGCCGATTTCATCGCCGCGTGCGAACCCTTAATGCGCGGCACATTCAAAAAGCCCGCGCAATCGCCAATCAACGCGCCGCCTGCAAACGCCAAATGCGGCAGGCTTTGCAAACCGCCTTCCACCAACGCGCGCGCACCATAAGCCACGCGCCGCCCGCCTTCTAGCATTTTGCGGATGGCAGGATGCAGCTTCCAGCGTTGCAATTCTTCAAAGGGCGAGAGATAGGGATTGGTGTAATCCAGCCCAATCACCATGCCCAGCGCAATTTGGTTGTTGTCCAAATGGTAAACAAACGCGCCACCATAGGTGCGCCAATCCAGCGGATAGCCCACGGTGTGCTGCACGCGCCCCGCGTGGCATTGCTCGGGCGGCACTTCCCATATCTCTTTGATGCCCAAGCCATAAGTTTGCGGCTGGCAATCGCGGTCTAGCGCAAATTGCGCGATAACTTGCTGGGTGAGCGAGCCACGCGCGCCCTCGGCAAACAGCGTTTGCTGCGCGTGCAATTCCATGCCCGCTTGGAAATTTGCCGTGGGCGCGCCGTCTTTGCCCACGCCCATATCGCCCGTTGCCACGCCTTTGATGCTGCCGTCGGCGTGGAACAGCAATTCGGTTGCGGCAAAGCCCGCGTAAATCTCCACGCCCAAGCCTTCCGCCTGCTCCGCCAGCCAGCGGCACAGCAGCCCCAAGCTGATGATGTAGTTGCCCTTGTTGTCAAAATTGGGGGTAACAGGCAGCCTGAAAGCGCGTTCGGCGGTTAAAAACAGCGTTTCGTCTTCGCTCACGGCGCGGGTGAGCGGCGCATCCAGCTCGCGCCAGTTGGGCAGCAATTCATTGAGCGCAATTGGGTCAAACACCGCGCCCGACACAATATGCGCCCCCACTTCGCTGCCCTTTTCCAGCACGCACACGCTGATGTCGCGCCCCGCGCCCGCCGCCAGCTGCTTCAATTTAATCGCGGCAGATAAGCCCGCTACGCCCGCGCCCACAATCACCACGTCGTATTGCATCGCATCGCGTTCAGTTTGGTTCATGGTTGGATTCCTTGGTTTTATTGTTGAATAAGGGGTTTCAGGCTGCCGAGGAATGTGTGTGCAAGGCAGCCTGAAAATGATTGGTTAAACAATTTTCAGGCTGCCTCTGGCGTGTAAGGCAAAGGCAGCCTGAAAACATAGTGAATTGGATGGGCGTGATTTTAACATTTTTTATCCCCGCGCAACCTTTATCCCCCCGCCAAATGCTGCCAAAATATACCTTTTTTAACACATCGCCAGCAAACGTAAACATGAACAAAATCGCCCTACTCTTCTGCGCCAGCCTACTCACCGCCTGCGCCGCCCCCACATCACACAAAATCAGCCACCACAAATCCCGCAAAGCCACCCGCACCGCCCAAACCAGCCGCCCCGTTACCCCCGAAATCAGCGAAGTAGATACCCTCGGGCTGCTGCTGCAAGCCGAACAAAACACAACAGGCAAAACCCGCAGCGTGTTATACGAAGCCCGCCGCGCCACGCTAGACCACAGCACCGTGGTGCGCGGCAGCTGCTGGGACTATCTTGACCACATCTTCACCAAAGCGGGCGTGCCACGCATCCTGCGTCAAACCGCCTACCAAAGCAAAAAATCCGGCCCCTACGCCGCGCCCAACCAAATCCGCGCGGGCGATTGGCTGTATTACATCAACTACGACTACCACAACATAGAACACAGCGGTCTGTTTATCGGCTGGACGGACTACGCCAAAAAACAAGCGCTGGTGTTGAGCTATGCCGGCAGCGGGCGCAACGAAGCCGCGCGGTACAAAATTTACGATTTGTCGGGCGTTTACCAGATAACACGCGCGCAATAGCAAACACCGCTTGGCACAGCAAAGGCAGCCTGAAAACGGGTTTAACCGCTTTCAGGCTGCCTTTTTTGTTGCGCCCGGTCTGACTTTGGCGGCATGGCATGGTGGCATCGCGTTGCCCAATCGCGCAGCACATGATTGGAAAGCCGCCGACACCTTATCCGCCATTAGCCGCTAAGAAGCCCCGCAACGTTTTCAGGCTGCCTTTGCGCCGCGCATCAATTCGCTCAACGCCCAGCGCGGCTTTACGTCAAACGCGCCCGCGGCTTGGGCAGCCTGAATGCCGTGTTGCAAGCGCATCGCGCCCGCAAAGGCAATCATCGCGCCGTTGTCGGTGCAAAAGGCGAGCGGTGGAAAATAGGTTTGCACGGCTTCGGGCGCGGCTTTGGGCGTAGTTTGGATTTTCAGGCTACCCAAGGTTTCGCGCAGCTTCCAGTTGGCGCCCACGCCGCCTGCCACCACCAAGCGGCGAAAGCCTGTTTGCAGCAGCGCGGTTTGCGCTTTGGCGGCAAGCACGTCCACCACCGCATCTTGAAAGGCGCGGCAGATGTCGTTGCGCGTGGCATCGGGCAGCGGCGCATCATCGGGCAAGCCCAGTTCGGCGCGGGTTTTTTCTACGGCGGTCAAAATGGCGGTTTTCAAGCCCGAAAAACTCATTTGCAAGTCTTTGGAATGCAGCATGGGGCGCGGGAAATGATATTTTTCAGGCTGCCCTAGCTTGGCAAGCTGGGATAATTCCGCGCCCGCAGGATAACGCAGCCCCAATAGTTTGCCTGTTTTATCAAAGGCTTCGCCCACGGCATCGTCCACCGTTTCGCCGAGCAATTCATAATCACCTACGCCGCGCACCGCCATAAACTGCGTATGCCCGCCTGACACCAAGAGCGCTACAAACGGAAACTCGGGCTTGTCTTCCGCCAGCAGGGGCGAGAGCAAATGCCCTTCCAGATGATGCACGGGCAGCAGCGGCTTGCCCAACGCCAGCGCCAAGCCGTTGGCATACGCCGCGCCCGCCAGCAACGCGCCGCCCAAGCCCGGCCCTTGCGTGTAGGCGATGGCATCAATGTCGGCGTAATCGGCGCGGGCTTCGCCCAGCGCGGCTTGGGTGAGCGGCACAAGGCGGCGGATGTGGTCGCGGCTGGCAAGCTCGGGCACCACGCCGCCGTATTCGGCGTGCATCGCCATTTGGGTGTGCAGTTGGTTGGCAACAAGCCCGCGTTCGGTGTCGTAAAGCGCAACGCCTGTTTCGTCGCAGGATGATTCAATTCCAAGAATAAGCATGGTTGGTTCTTTCGTGTGTGTGGTTTTCAGGCTGCCTTGTTGACATGGGGCAGCCTGAAAATGGGTAAACACGCGCCGTTGCTGCCTTTGGGCGGCACTATTGCGCGGACGATGCGGCATTCGGCTGCTGTTGATATTGCCGTTCAATCTGCTGATGCACATCGCTGGGCTTAGGTTCTTCCATCGTCCACGAGAAAACGTGATACAGCGCAAACGCAAAACCAAACAAGCTGGTGGCATACATGATTGCGCGCAGCTTTTGCTCATTGAGCCACCAAAGAATAAAGCCATACACCAGCGCAAAAGCTAAACAGCCCAGCAAGCGCGTCCAGCTAAATGCCGCAATCAAATTGAAAACCGCAAGCAGCGCTACGCCCAAATGAAATCGGATGAGAATCGTGTCCATCGTGTCTTCCTTTGCTGGCAAAAGGCAGCCTGAAACGGCTTTGCCATCGCCCTATTGATTATTGCGCACCCACCCCAGCCATTTTTCAAACAACTCAGGCTGCACTGCCGCCACCGCCGAGCGTTTAAACGCGTGTAAGCCGCTCCAAAAATCATCGCCTTCCAGCGTGGCCAGCAAGCCGCCCGCCTCTTCCAAAATCAACGCGCCCGCCGCGTAGTCCCACAAATTCTGCCCGCCGTGCACATACACATCCAGCCGCCCCGCCGCCAAATAGCACCAATCCAGCGTGCTGCTGCCCAAGCAACGCAGCGTACCAAACGGCGCAAAATGGTTGATGCTGTTTGCCAGCCTTGCCGAGCGCAGCCGCTTCACATCCACGCCCGCCAAGGCTTCGTGCAATTTTTTCGGCACATTGCGCAGCGGCAGCCGTGTCCCATTTAAAAACGCCCCGCCGCCGCGTTCCGCCGAAAACAATTCGCCACTTATCGGGTTAAAAATCGCGCCCAACTGTGCCCTGCCCTGCGCCACATACGCAATAGACACCGCAAAATGCGGCAGCCCGTTCACAAAATTATTCGTGCCATCAATCGGGTCTATCACCCACAAGCCCGAATGCGCGTGCTGCGCCCACAAAGCCTGCTGCTCGGCGGCGGCGGTCATTTCCTCGCCCAACACAGGCGCAGCAATGATTTGAGGCAGCCTGAAAACCAATTTTGCCTGCGCCGCCAAATCCGCCTGCGACAACACGCTGCCATCTTCCTTGCGCGCACTTTGCACGCGCAAAAAATACGGCATGATTTCATTAGCCGCCACATCGCGGATTAAGTCGTGCAACAAGGTCATCGGTTTCATAGCGGCTTTTGGTAAAATGACGGGAAAGCAATTTTAACATATCCTTACGTTTTCCACGCCATGCCCCGCTTCTATCTCCCCACCGCCCTCGCCCCCAACACCACTTTCAGGCTGCCCGATAACATCGTGCGCCACATCCACGTTTTGCGCCTTAACGCAGGCGATGCCATCACGCTGTTTAACGGCACAGGCAACGATTTTGACGCCACCTTGCAAACCATCGGCAAACGCCACGCTGAATGCCACATCCACGCCCAAAGGCAGCCTGAAAACGAAAGCCCGCTCGCCATCACGCTGGTGCAAGCCATTTCCAGCGGCGAGCGCATGGATTTCACCCTACAAAAAAGCGTGGAACTGGGCGTGCGCGCCATCCAGCCCATAATCAGCGAACGCTGCGTGGTGCGGCTCAGCGGCGAGCGCGCCGAAAAACGCGTGCAACGCTGGCAAGATATTGTGATTGCCGCCTGCGAACAAAGCGGGCGCAGCGTGGTGCCGACTGTGTTGCCGATTGTGTCGTTTAACGATTATCTGCGCCAAATGCCGCCAGAATTGCACCTGATGATGAGCCTGCGCCGCGCCACCACCCTGCGCGACATCGCCCCCGCGCCGCAAACGCTGCGCCTGATGATTGGCCCCGAAGGCGGCTGGACACCTGCCGAAGAACAAGCCGCGCTGGAAGCTGGCGTGCAAACCATCACACTGGGCAAACGCGTGTTGCGTACCGAAACGGCGGCGATGGCGGCGATGGCAGCGATGCAAGTGTTGTGGGGGGATTTTTGAAACGTTTGAAACTGGGTGGGATTTCAGGCTGCCTAAACGCGCAAATAACCTAATCGTGGCAACAATAGGCAGCCTGAAAAGAACAAGCCACTAGTTCCGAACACTAATTTAAGGGCTTAGGAAGCAAAAATCATTTTAAAGGATCACTCCGCAACATTTTCAGCAGTACTTTGTACAAATCATCATGCCTGTGATTGAAGCG
>CAUVGV010000167.1:0-5519 GCA_963551505.1 uncultured Kingella sp. | reverse complement strand
CCCTGCATTAACGCCATCCCAAAGGCAGCCTGAAAAGCGCAAACCACGTTTCAGGCTGCCTATTCGTGTGTAAACATCTCTATTAACTCTATTAAACAGCAGCCTGAAAACGAGTTTCAGCGAAGCTAAAAACAAGCTCCCCCCATTTTCAGGCTGCCTTATCCATCCAAACAAGGAATCCCATCATGACCGATTATCTCATCGCCCATAACCACGATAAGCAACCCGTTTTCCTGCATTCCAAACTTGCCAACCGCCACGGCTTAATCGCAGGCGCAACAGGCACAGGCAAAACCGTAACCCTGCGCAAGCTCGCCGAAGCGTTTAGCCAAGACGGCGTGCCCGTGTTTATGGCGGATGTGAAAGGCGACCTTTCAGGCATCTGCTGCGCAGGCGAAAACAGCGGCAAAGTTGCCGAGCGCATCGCCCAATATCAACTCCCCGCCGATTATCTGCAAGGCTTCCCCGTGCGCTTTTGGGATGTGTACGGCGCAACAGGCATCCCCGTGCGCGTGAGTATTTCTGCGATGGGCGCGATGCTGCTGGCGCGGCTGATGAACCTGAACGACACGCAAGAAGGCGTGTTAAACCTTGTATTTAAAGTGGCGGACGACAAAGGCTGGCATCTGATTGACCTGAAAGACCTGCGCGGCGTGCTGCAATATGTGTCCGAACACGCCGCCGAGTTTCGCAACAGCTACGGCAACGTTTCCGCCGCCAGCATCGGTGCCATCCAACGCCAGCTTTTGCAACTGGAAAGCGAAGGCGCAGACCAATTTTTCGGCGAACCCGATCTCAACCTGCAAGATTGGCTGCAAACCGAAAACGGGCAAGGCATCATCAACATTCTGAACGCCGAAAAACTGATGCGCTCGCCGCGCCTATACAGCGCGTTTATGCTGTGGTTTCTTGCCGAATTGTTTGAAACGCTGCCCGAAGTGGGCGATCCCGAAAAGCCCAAATTCGTGCTGTTTTTTGACGAAGCGCATCTGATTTTTGACAACGCCAGCAAGGTTTTGATTGAGCAAGTGGAGCAATGCGTGCGGCTGATTCGCTCCAAAGGCGTGGGCGTGTATTTTGTTACGCAAAATCCGCTGGATTTGCCCGACACCGTGCTGGGGCAACTGGGCAACCGCGTGCAGCACGCCTTGCGCGCCTTTACCCCGCGCGACCAAAAAGCGGTGAAATCCGCCGCCGACACCTTCCGCAGCAATCCGCAGCTCAACGTTGCCACCGCCATCACCGAGCTAGCGGTGGGCGAAGCCTTGGTGTCTTGTTTGGACGACAAAGGGCAGCCTGAAATCGTGCAACGCGCGTTTATTATGCCGCCGCAATCGCAACTTGCGCCGTTGCCCGAAGCTGAACGCAACGCCGCCTATCAAGCCGACAGCCTGTATCCTGTTTACAAAGATTTGGTGGACAATTTCTCCGCCTACGAAGCCTTGCAGCAGCTGGCAAACGAGCAAGCGCAAGCCGCCGAGAGCGCGAAAAAATCGGAAGACGGCTTGCTGGGCGGCTTTTTGGGCGGACTGTTTGGTAGCCGCAAAAAAGCAGGCAAAGGCTTGGGCTACGACTTGGCAGACAGCGTGGGCAGCCAAATCAACAAGCAAGTAACCAAAGCCATCAGTCGCAGCATCATGGGCGTGATTAAAAATATGTTGAAATAAGGTATAATCGCCGCCGTTTCAGGCAGCCTGAAAGCACTTTTTCAGGCTGCCTCATTATTTATGGACTTTATGTCCACGCCATCAAGCCTAAACGTTGGCAAATCGCCAACGCATATTATCAGGCAGCCTGAAACGCCGTTCTCCGCGCTATTTGTTTCGCGCCGCCCAAACTCACACCCCTGCCCCACCCATGATTGCCAAAATTTTCCAATCCAAAAAATCCGCTCCCCAAGCCAAAAAATCGGCAAACAAAGCCACCAGCAGCCGCGTCGCGCAGCCGAAAAAAACTGCTGCCAAGCCGCTGAACCCCAAGGTTAAAAGCAAAGCAACTGCCGATGCGCCGCGCAAACAGCCCAAAACCGTGCTGTCCGTGCAACACGGTGGCGGCAGCGCCGAGCGCGACCGCAATCTGACCGGCGACACGCTGTGGCTGTTTGGCTTGGTGGCAACCATCTATGCCGCCATCGCCTTGCTCACGTTTACCATGCGCGACCCCTCTTGGTCGCGCAGCGTGCCGCATTTGGGCATGGTGAAAAATTTGGCGGGCTTGCTGGGCGCGTATTTGGCAGATATTGCCTATTATTTATTTGGCTTTTCGGCGTGGTGGTGCATCATTGCGGCGAGTGTAGCGTTGTATCGCACGTTTCGCCCGCTGGTGGATGCGGGGATGCCGCCGTATAAAAAACTCAACGCCAGCATTGGTTTAGGCATGATGCTGATTGCCAGCCCCGTGCTGGAAGCGTTTGCGTTTAACGCGCATTTGGATAAATCGCTGCCCTTTGGCGCGGGCGGTTTGGTGGGCTCGCTTACAGCGGCGGGCATGAATCATATGTTGGGGCGCGTGGGCGGCACGTTTGTGCTGGTGATTTTGATACTGCTGTCGCTGTCGTTTATTGTGCAGATTTCGTGGCTGGATTTTATGGAAAAGCTGGGCGTGCAGTTGGAACGCTTTTTCCGCGCCGTGTTCAGCCAAAAAGATCGCTTGATGCAGCCTGAAATCATCGCCGAAACCAAATTGCAGCCGCGCGTGTTGGCAGAAGTGGAAAACATCATCGCCGCGCCTGTGGCGGAAAAGGTGAGCAGCACCAGCAATCGCAAAAAAATGGCGGTAACCATCGCCAACCCCGCGCAGCAGTCCAACCGCCGCGCGCCTGCCGATACTCCTACAAGGCAGCCTGAAAACGGCATCTATCGCCTGCCCGAATTAGGCAGCCTGAAAATCCCTGCTAACCAAGACGTGATACTCGCCAGCGAAGAGCAACTGCGCCAAACAGGCAAGCGCATTGAAGCCAAGCTCGCCGAGTTTGGCATTGATGTGGACGTGGTTTCCGCCACCGCAGGCCCAGTCATCACGCGCTATGAAATCATCCCCGCCAAGGGTGTGAAAGGCAGCCAGATTGTGAACTTGGCAAAAGATTTGGCGCGCTCGCTGGCGGTGCAATCGGTGCGCGTGGTGGAAACCATTGCGGGCAAAAACACGATGGGCATTGAGCTGCCCAACGAGCATCGCCAAGAAGTGCTGTTGCATGAGATTTTCACCGCCGATGTGTTTGCCGAAGCCACATCCAAATTATCGGTGGCGTTGGGCAAGGATATTGCGGGCGATGTGGTGGTGGGCGATTTGGCGAAAATGCCGCATTTGCTGGTGGGCGGGATGACAGGCTCGGGCAAATCGGTGGGCGTGAATGCGATGATTATGTCCATGCTGTTCAAAGCCACGCCCGATGAAGTGCGCTTTATTATGATTGACCCGAAAATGCTGGAATTGAGCATTTATGACGGCATTCCGCATTTGCTCTGCCCCGTGGTTACCGATATGCGCGAAGCGGGCAACGCGCTCAATTGGTGCGTTGCCGAGATGGAAAAACGCTATCGCCTGCTCTCTTATGCGGGCGTGCGCAATTTGGCGAGCTACAACGAGAAAATTCAGGCTGCCCAAGCGGCAGAAAAACCTTTGTTCAACCCGTTTAGCCTGAACCCAGACGAGCCAGAACCACTGCAAACCTTGCCGCAAATTGTGGTGGTGATTGATGAGCTGGCGGATTTGATGATGACCGAGAAAAAAGCGGTGGAAACGCAAATCGCCCGCTTGGCGCAAAAGGCCCGCGCCGCTGGTATCCACATGATTATCGCCACGCAACGCCCCAGCGTGGATGTGATTACAGGCTTAATCAAAGCCAACGTGCCCACCCGCATGGCGTTTACCGTGCAAAGCCGCATTGACAGCCGCACCATCCTAGACCAAATGGGCGCGGAAGATTTGCTTAAATACGGCGATTTGCTGTTCTTGCAACCGGGTAACGCCGAGCCAACCCGCTTGCAAGGCGCGTTTGTGAGCGATGATGAAGTGCATCGCGTGGTGGATTTCATTAAGCAGCAAGCCGAGCCTAATTATGTGGATGGCATCCTAACGGGCGAAGCCACCGAGCAAACCAACCAGTTCATCCACCCCGAAGCCAGCAGCAACCACGGCGACGATTTGTTTGACCAAGCCGTGCAGTTTGTGGTGAGCACGCGCAAAACGTCTATTTCATCGCTGCAACGCCAGCTACGCATCGGCTACAACCGCGCTGCCAATTTGATGCAAGCCTTGGAAGACGAAGGCATTGTGTCCGAAGCCAGCGTGGATGGGAAACGCACTATATTGTCGCGCACGGAAGGGTAGTTTTAGGCTGCCTGTGAACGGCGGCTTTTGCGGAAGCGAGTGGTCGCGCTCATCTTGCCGTTGCGCTGTAAGGCAGCCTGAAAACTTTGTAAAATCTAAAATTACACAAAAAATAGTTAAGATTGCCGTCATTCCTGCGCAGGCGGGAATCTTGGTTAAACTTAAACAACATTTTGTTTTTAAAGTGATTTTCTAATCTTAAACAAGATTCCCGCCTACGCGGAAATAATGGTAGTTGTTATTTTTCAGGCTGAAAACTTTGCAAAACACCAACAGCAGCCTGAAAACCAAAATGAAACGGCGACGGCTCGTCGCCAAATGGTTGATTAAACAGGGGGTGGTGGTTTACTAAGATGTCGGCGAGCCGCCGACGCTCCATCGGTTGCAGGTTTTGCAAAGATTTCAGGCTGCATTATGGGTTTTGCAAAAGTCTCAAAAGTCTCATCTAAGTAAACCAGTCATACTCTGTTTGATAAGTAATTTGGCAACGAACCGCCACGTCACATTTAGATTTCAGGCTGCCATTGGAATTTTGCAAAGTTCCCCGCCTGAAACACCATAAGGCAGCCTGAAAACCGCTTCCCTAAACCCACGCGCGCCCGCAACGTTTCAGGCTGCCTCTGCCGCCCCATTAAAGGCAGCCTGAAAGCAAGTTTCCGCGCTTCTGCGAAACCAAAACCCACACAACCTAAAACAACCCCAACCATGCCCACCGCCACCCAAATCAACACCCTACTCCCCCAAACCCAATGCCGCGAATGCGGTTTTTCAGGCTGCCTGCTCTACGCTCAAGCCATCAGCGAAAACCAAGCCCCCATCAACCTATGCGCCCCAGGCGGTGCCATCGTTATCCACGATCTCGCCGAGCTTTTAGGGCAGCCTGAAATCCCACCCGCCAAAACCCAAGCTCCCGCCCTCGCATGGATAGACGAAGCCATCTGTATCGGCTGCACCGCCTGCATCCGCGCCTGCCCCGTGGATGCCATTATGGGCGCGAGCAAGCAAATGCACACCGTGTTAGCCGACGAATGCACAGGCTGCGGCTTATGCGTTGCTCCCTGCCCCGTGGACTGCATTTATATGCGCCCCACCGCCGCTGCCCCGCTCCCGCAAGCGCGCGTGTTAAGCAAAGATTCACACGCCGCCGAGCGTTTTCAGGCTGCCCAACACGCCCAAGCCCGCTACGA
>CAUVGV010000166.1:0-5522 GCA_963551505.1 uncultured Kingella sp. | reverse complement strand
TAACAAATCTCGCTTAAATCTTTACATTTTAAGGAGCAACGCATGACTCAAACTACCGCCAAGCCCGCATGGCACAACCGCATCGGTCTTATTTGGCAGATTATTATCGGCATGGTAATTGGCATCATCATCGGGCAATTTATCCCATCGGCTGCGCCCACTGTTGGCATTTTGGGCAGCCTATTTGTGGGCGCGCTTAAAGCTGTTGCGCCGTTTTTGGTGTTTATTTTGGTAACGGCGGCGATTGCCCAGCACAACGAAGGCGCGCAAACGCATATGCGCCCGATTTTGCTGCTGTATTTAATCGGCACATTTGGCGCGGCGGTGATTGCCGTGGCAGGCAGTTTTATGTTTCCCAGCACGCTTACGCTGGTTGCCGCGCCCGATACCGATCTCGCGCCGCCATCAGGCGTTTCCGAAGTGTTGAAAAACGTGTTGATGAATTTGGTTTCCAACCCAATTAGCGCGTTATCCAGCGGCAACTATATTGGCATTTTGGCTTGGGCGTTGATGTTGGGCTTTGCGCTGCGCAATGCCAACGAAGCCACGCATAAAGTCATCGGCGATTTGGCGGAAGCGGTTTCTATGATTGTGCGCGGCGTGATTAAATTTGCGCCGCTGGGCATCATGGGCTTGGTTGCCGTTACCGTGGCAGAAACGGGCTTTGTGCGCATGGCGCATGAATATGGGCGTTTGATTTTGGTGCTGCTTGGCTGCATGGCTGTGGTGGCGTTTGTGTTTAATCCGTTGATTGTATGGTGGAAAATTCGCCGCGATCCGTTTCCTTTGGTATTGACTTGCTTGCGCGAAAGCGGCATTCCTGCATTTTTCACGCGCTCTTCTGCCGCCAATATTCCTGTGAACATGGCGTTGGCAAAAAAATTGGGCTTGCATGAAGACACTTACGCCATGTCCATCCCGCTGGGCGCCACGATTAACATGGCAGGCGCGGCGATTACGATTACTGTGTTGGCACTCGCCGCTGCGCACACGCAAGGCATTGCGGTGGATTTTGGCACGGCGTTGCTGCTGAGCTTGGTGGCGACGGTGAGCGCGTGCGGCGCATCGGGCGTGGCAGGCGGTTCGCTGCTGCTGATTCCCGTGGCGTGCAGCTTGTTTAATATCCCGAACGATGTTGCCATGCAGGTGGTGGGCGTGGGCTTTGTGATTGGCGTGATTCAGGATTCGGCGGAAACGGCGTTGAATTCGTCCACCGATGTGCTGTTTACGGCGGCGGCGGATTTGGGGGCGCAGCGCAAGGGCAAGGGATTAAACTAACCTGCCGCAGCCATTTTTTTAAAACATGATTTTCAGGCTGCCTAATCAAGCCATTATTAGGCAGCCTGAAACACAATTATCAAGGAACGCATGATGACCACTTCTCCCATCCCGCACACGAACATCGCCCTCATCGGCGCAGGCATTATGAGTGCCACACTCGGCACGCTGCTCAAACAGCTTGCGCCCGAAAAAAGCATCACCGTGTTTGAACGGCTGGGCGCGCCCGCGCTGGAAAGCTCGCAAGAAAGTAACAATGCAGGCACAGGGCACGCCGCGCTGTGCGAACTCAACTACACGCCGCAAAGCGCGGACGGCAGCATCAGCATCAACCGCGCCGTTGCCATCAACGAAAAATTTAGCCTATCGCTGCAACTGTGGGCGCATTGGGCAAAGCAAGGCTACATTAGGCAGCCTGAAAACTTTATCCAACGCCTGCCGCACATCAGCTTTGTAACAGGCGAGCGCGACGTGCAGTTTCTGCGCGCCCGCCATACCGCGCTGGTGCAGCATCCGCTGTTTGCCGATATGCAATACAGCGAAGACGCAGCCACGCTGCGCCAATGGCTGCCGCTGATGATGAACAACCGCCCAAGCAACCAAGCCATCGCCGCCACCCGCATGGAACACGGCACCGACGTAAACTTTGGCGAGCTCACCCGCCAGCTTTTCGCCCACCTTGCCCAGCAGCAAGCCGAGTTTCATTACAACACCGAAGTAACCGCCATCAACCGCACCACCGACCAAAAATGGACAATCGCCAGCCTGAAAAACGGCGTATTGCAACAACATACCGCCGATTTCGTGTTTATCGGCGCGGGCGGCGGCAGCCTGAATTTGCTGCAAAAAACAGGCATCCCCGAAAGCCAACACATCGGCGGCTTCCCCGTGAGCGGCTTGTTTCTCGTGTGCCGCAACGAAGAATTGATTACCCAGCACCATGCCAAAGTGTATGGCAAAGCCAAAGTGGGCGCGCCGCCGATGTCCGTTCCCCATTTGGACACGCGCTATATTGACGGCAAAAAAGCCTTATTGTTTGGACCTTTCGCAGGCTTTACCACCAAATTCCTGAAACACGGCTCAATCTGCGATTTGCCCGCCACGCTCAAACCGCACAACCTGCGCACCATGCTCACCGCAGGCATCAAAAACCGCGCCCTCACCCAATATCTGATTGGGCAAGTGTTGCTCAGCAAAGAGCAGCGCATCCAAGAATTGCGCGAATTTATCCCCGATGCCCGCGAAGAAGATTGGGAGTTGGCGCAAGCAGGGCAGCGCGTGCAAATCATCAAAGACACCGCCAGCGAACACGGCAGTCTGCAATTTGGCACCGAAGTCATCCACGCCCAAGACGGCAGCCTTGCCGCCTTGCTCGGCGCATCGCCGGGGGCATCCACTTCCGTTGCCATCATGCTGGAAGTGCTGCAAAAATGCTTTGCAGGCAGCCTGAAAGACTGGGAAGGCAGCCTGAAAACCATGATACCGTCTTACGGGCAAAGCCTTGCCGACAACGCCGAACTGCTTGCCCATGTGAACGCGGAAATTGAGCAAGCCTTGTTTGCCCATGCCAGCGATTAAACAGAGGCAGCCTGAAAACGTGTGAAGCCCAAACAGCATTTTTAAAACACGTTTTCAGGTTGCCTCAAATTTTTTGCTGACTATTGGGCGTGTAGGGCGTATGGCTTTGCTGCGCACCATTTAGCAAAGTTCAATGAATGATGCGCGGTCAAGCCACTACTTATGCCGCTACTCTTTTCTATCAAACGAACGCAGCCCCGTTTCAGGCTGCCTCAACCCCTTATGTTATTTGGAGGAATGTGATGCGTTTAACTCTTATTGCTGCCGTTGTGTCCACCGCCCTGTTGGCAGCCTGCGGCAACCCACACACCCCGCGCGGCAACGAAAACGCCGCCCATATCGTCAAACAATCCAGCAAGCACCACGCCCCGCCGATGGCGGCAAAAGTCGCCGATTTTGACAGTGCGGCAATGGGAACATTTGCGCGCATGAATCCTGCCGCCGCAAATGCCGCCACAAAACGCAGCGACCACGCCGTCGCAGAATACGCCGCGCCTATGGTTATGCCGATGGCTGCGCCCCAAGAACACATCAGGCAGCCTGAAAACACCGAACGCTACGCCGACACCCCCGCCAACCCCGTGCAAGCCGTTGCCCAATCGCCCGTGTCCACCTTCGGCGTGGACGTGGACACCGGCAGCTATGCCAACGTGCGCCGTTTTCTCAACGACGGGCAACTGCCACCCAAAGGCGCGGTGCGCGTGGAAGAAATCGTCAACTATTTTGACTACGACTACGCCACGCCCAAAAACGGCGCACCCTTCGCCGTGCACATAGACACCGCCGATTCGCCGTGGCAGCCCAACGCCAAGCTGGTGCGCATTGCCATCAAAGCCAAAGAAATGACCCAGCAAGCCCTGCCGCCCGCCAATCTCGTGTTCTTAGTGGACGTTTCAGGCAGCATGAGCAGCGCAGACAAACTGCCGCTGGTCAAACAAACCCTACGCTTGCTCACCGAACGCCTGCGCCCACAAGACAAAGTAACCCTGATTACCTACGCCTCAGGCGAAAAACTCGTGCTGCCGCCCACATCAGGCAACCAAAAAGCGCAAATTCTAGCCGCCATCAACCAACTGCAAGCAGGCGGCACCACTGCAGGCGAGCAAGCCATACAAATGGCATACCGCGAAGCCGAAAAATCCTTTATCAAAGGCGGCATCAACCGCATTTTGTTAGCAACTGATGGCGACTTCAACGTTGGCATCACCCGCTTTGAAACCCTGCGCGACATGGTGGCAGAAAAACGCAAACACGGCATTTCGCTCACCACGCTCGGCTTTGGCACAGACAACTACAACGAACACCTGATGGAACAGCTTGCCGATGCGGGCGACGGCAATTACAGCTACATAGACAACCGCAACGAAGCCAAAAAAGTGCTGCAACGCCAACTATCGTCCACGCTGGCCATCGTGGCGCAAGACGTGAAAGTGCAAGTAGAGTTCAACCCCGCCACCGTAAAAGAATACCGCCTAGTCGGCTACGAAAACCGCGTGATGAAGCAAGAAGACTTCAACAACGACCGCGTGGATTCAGGCGATATCGGCGCAGGGCACACCGTTACCGCGTTTTACGAAATCATCCCCGCAGGCAAACAAGGCTGGCTGGATAATTCGCGCTACGCCGCCGCGCCCAAAGCAGAAGGCAGCCTGAAAGAATACGGCTTTGTGAAACTGCGCTACAAAAATCCCAATCAAAGCCAAAGCCAGCTCATTAGCCAACCCATCGCCGCCAGCAGCGTCCCCCTAGCGCAAGCCAGTGCCGATTTCCGCTTTGCCGTTGCCGCCGCGTCCTATGCCCAAGCCCTGCAAGGCGGGCAATACAACGGCAAAATGACGTGGGCAGACATCGCCGCGCTGGCAAAATCCGCCGCCAAGCCTGATGAATACGGATTGCGGGCAGAATTTTTGGAGCTGGTGGATACGGCGAAGAGTTTAAGCGCGAAACCCAAGGCGGAATAACGGGCGCGTGATAAAGGCAGCCTGAAAACGGAAATAGCGTTTTCAGGCTGCCTTTATTCATCCCAAACATCTCACTCCATCAGCGTCAAATCCCGCTGCAACAATTTTTCCAACGGCATTTCCAGCGCATCCGCAATCCGCCCCATCACATCAATCGACACCGCACGGCTGCCCCGCTCCACTTCGTTAATATAAGTTTTGCTAACATTGGCGCGAAACGACAATTCTTCTTGGGAGATTTCTTTTAAGCGGCGAACTTGGCGCATATTTTGCGCAAAAACCAAGCGGCAAGGATGCGGTTGAGTGATTTTTTCCATGCCGCGTAGTATTCAAAAACCAAAGTGGAACAACAATCAACTAAAATTAAATATAATTCTCCTATCGTTGAATTTTTTTAAAAATTAAAGTTAAAATTCAATTTATCGCATTAACTTGATTTTCAAAGGAATAATATGAACGCCAAACCCCTACTCATCATCGGTTTAACGCTTCTACTCACCGCCTGCGGCACCCTAACAGGCATCCCCTCCCACGGCGGCGGCAAACGCTTCGCCGTAGAACAAGAGTTAGTAACCGCATCCGCACGCGCCGCCATCAAAAATATGGATTTGCATCATCTACAAGGCAGGCGCGTTGCTTTATATGTTTCCACCATGGGCGACCAAGGCTCAGGCACAATAACAGGCGGGCGATATTCCATAAGCG
>CAUVGV010000165.1:0-5560 GCA_963551505.1 uncultured Kingella sp. | reverse complement strand
TAAAACCCAGCATAAAAAACAGCGCGCCCACCACAGACAGCGCAAGATTGTTGTTGCCCGCGCGTGGCGGAGCGGTTATTTGATTAGAAGCGTTCATGGTTTATCCTTTGCAAAAGGGTTTTAGAAAGAGGTTAGTCGTTGCCAAGTGAAGGTTTATATGATGAGGCAGCCTGAAACGGTATCATGTTTTCAGGCTGCCTTATTTGTTATACGTTAAACAAGAAATGAATCACATCGCCATCTTGCACCACATATTCCTTGCCTTCGGCGCGCATTTTGCCCGCTTCTTTGGCTTTGGCTTCGCCGCCCAGCGCGATAAAGTCGTCATACGCAATCACTTGGGCGCGAATAAAGCCGCGTTCAAAATCGGTGTGGATAACGCCAGCGGCTTGCGGCGCGGTGTCGCCCTTGTGAATCGTCCACGCGCGCACTTCTTTTACGCCAGCGGTGAAGTAGGTTTGCAAGCCGAGCAAATCGTAGCCCGCACGGATTAGGCGGTTTAAGCCCGGCTCTTCCAAGCCCATTTCGGCGAGAAATTCGGCTTTTTCATCGTCTGCCAACTCGGCGATTTCGCTTTCCAACGCGGCGCACACGGCAACCACAGGCGCGTTTTCTTTGGCGGCGAGTTCGCGCAATCTGTCCAAATGCGGGTTGTTTTCAAAGCCGTCTTCCGCCACGTTGCCCACATACATCGCGGGTTTGGCGGTTAATAAAAACAAAGGTTTGAGCAGGGCGAGACTTTCCGCGTCTAAGCCCAGCGAGCAAATGGGCTTACCTTCGTTTAAATGCGGCAGCAATTTTTCCAGCAATGCCACCAGTTTTTGCGCGTCTTTGTCGCCCGATTTGGCTTTTTTGCCCTCGCGCAGCATTGCTTTTTCCACGCTGGCTAAATCCGCCAACGCCAGCTCCGTGCCAATGGTTTCAATATCGGCAATCGGATCCACCTTGCCCGCCACGTGCACAATGTTGTCGTCGTCAAAACAGCGCACCACGTTCACAATGGCATCGGTTTCGCGGATGTTGGCAAGAAACTGGTTGCCCAAGCCTTCGCCCTTGCTCGCGCCCGCCACTAAGCCTGCGATGTCCACAAATTCCACAATCGCGGGCTGCATTTTTTGCGGATTAACGATTTTTGCCAGCTCCGCCATGCGCGGGTCGGGCACTTCCACAATGCCAACATTGGGCTCAATGGTGCAGAAGGGATAGTTTGCCGCTTCAATGCCCGATTGCGTAAGCGCGTTAAACAGGGTGGATTTGCCGACATTGGGCAGGCCAACGATGCCGCATTTTAAGCTCATGAGTTTGTCCTTAAATAAATGATTTTTGGGAAAATGAAAACGCGCGATTTTAGCATAAAAGGCAGGTGGAAAGCCGTTATTCAGGGTTTTCAGGCTGCCTTTAACAAGGCGACAAGGCAGCCTGAAAAGGCGGGCGAGCCACAGCGGTTTATGGTGTGGCGATAGTTTGTTGCTCCGTTTGCGGGGGTTTTTCAGGCTGCCGTTAGGCGTTCACAAAGATTGCTCACGGATAAACCCAAACATAAAAGGCAGCTTGAAAACAGGATAAGCGTTTTCAGGCTGCCTTGGTTTGGCGGTAGTGGTTTGAATTATAAGCCAAATACTTTTAAACGTGCTTCCACAGGCTGATATTCTTTTTCGCCTGCTGGGGCAGCGATGCCGCCGAATACTAACTGCGCGCGCAATGTCCATGCGGCGGGGATGCTCCATGTTTTGGCGACTTCGGCATCAATAATCGGGTTGTAGTGCTGCAAGTTTGCGCCGATTTTGGCGGCTTCAAAGCTTGTCCAGATGGCGTATTGGTGCATGGCGTTGGCGTGCTCCGACCAGATGGGGAAATTGGCGGCATACAGCGGGAATTGGTTTTGCAAGCCTTGCACTACGGTTTGGTCTTCAAAGAATAACACTATGCCTGCGGCGGCTTTGAACATATTGAGCTTGTTGGCGGTGGGTTCAAATTTGTCGGCAGGGATGATTTTGCGCAGTTCATTGGCGGCGATGTCCCACACTTTTTCGTGTTCCGCGCCAAACAGCACCACGATGCGGGTGGATTGTGAATTGAACGCGGATGGGGTGTGTTTGATGGCGTGTTCAACGATTTGAGCGACTTCTTGCTGGCTGATGGGCAGCTCTTTGTTTAACACATAAATAGAACGGCGGCTTTCGGCGGCTTGTTGCAGGGTTTGAACAGACATGATTTTTCCTTTTGGTTGGGGGGTGAATAAAGGCTGAATAATAGAGGTTTGCGTTCGGATAAACCAGTAGGCTTGGGGCAAGGTAGTTTTTCTTGTGGGGAAAGCGGAGGGGGTGAGGCAGCCTGAAAACAGAAAATCAGCCGTAACACCGAATGCAAACAACCCCGCACAAGAAACAGCTTTTTGAACGCATCAAAGAGCTGTTGGGTTAATAAAGGGTTTATCCGCGTTGTTTGTTGGCGATTAGTTTGCCAAGTGCCAGCACCAGTTGCTCATCGGTAAACGGTTTGCAGATAAAGCCGCGTGCGCCGTATTGCAGGGCTTTTAAGCCTGTTTGGCGGTCGGATAACGCAGAGATAACCAAAATGCTGGTTTCTTTGCTCATGTCGCGGATGCGTTTGATGCATTCCAAGCCGTCCATTTGGGGCATGGTTAAATCCATGGTGATGAGGTCGGGCTGGTGTTCTTTAAACAGGCGTACGGCTTCGTCGCCATTGGATGCGGTGGCAACAATTTCCAGTTGCAGGCTACTTAGGCTGCGTTCAATGCGGTTTCGGATAATGACGGAATCGTCCACAATCATCAGTTTATACATATTTTTTCCTTGTGGTTAGGATGCTTTGGGGAAATAGAGGCTAAATCGTGTGTAGCCTTCGGCTGCGGTGGATACGCCTATACGTCCGCCCATTTTTTGGATGGTGTCTTTAATAATATCCATGCCCACGCCGCGCCCTGCGTCTTCGGTTTCTTCGCTGGCGGTGGAGAAACCGTTGCTAAACATTAGATTCAGCAATTGGCGTTGGTCAAACTCGGCGGCTTGCTCGGCGGTGGCGATGCCCAACGCCACGGCTTTGTTGCGGATGGCTTCAAAGTTGATGCCGTTGCCATCATCCTCGGCAACCAGCAGCAATTTGCCATCGGCTTGTTGCGAGAGGGTGAGTTTGAGTGTGCCCATTTCGGGTTTGTTGCGTTGGCGGCGAACCTCGGGCGTTTCAATGCCATGCACCACGGCGTTGCGCAAAAGTTGGATGGCGATGTCTTTGAGTTTTGCCCATTGCGCATCGCTCAATGGATTGCTTTCAAAGCCGCTTACGATAAGCTGCGCTTGTTTATGCGTGCGTTTGGCGATGTCGGCAACGAATTGTTTGAGGTAATCCGTTTGCACGGCGGCTTGATGACGCGATTCTTGCTCGGGCGTGTTTTCAGGCTGCATACTGCTCATTTGCACATTGGCTGTGCCACCGATGCGCCCATTATAAGTGTTGAGCACGTCAAACAGGCGATACAAGTCTTCCAGCATCACCACCAAGCCCAAGAAGTCTTGCCCTGTTAGGTTGGGCGAAGATTTCATGATGTTGAGCGCGTCTTCAAAGTTTTCACAAATATCCACCATGCGGGTCAGTTTCAAAGAGGAAGCCTCGCCTTTGATAGAGTGCACCAAGCGGGCGATGTATTGAGCTTTGCTGCGCAATTCTTCGCGCTTGGTTTCGGGCGTTTTGAGCACTTGGTTGATTTCGTTCAACCGCTCCATGCTGCCTTGAATGAAGCTGTTGAGCACCGTTGGGTTGGTGTTCAAAATGATGTTCAGCATTTCTAGCTCGCGCCCTTCTTGTTCTTTTTGGGCATCCAAGCTCGCTTGCAGCATCACCGATTCGGTGGTGTCGGTGGCGCTGACCAAAATGCGTTCAATTTGCCCATCCACCCACACGCGGAAGAATTTGAAATCCACAAAGCGTTGCGCGCCTGTGTCTTCCACTTGGTAGCTGATTCGGTTGAGCGGGTTCAAGTCTTCAATCAAATCTTCCACCACCCAATCGCTGTATAGCTGGTCAATAAAGGTTTGAGTGATTTCCAAATCTTCTTGCGGCACGATTTTGCTGAGCACTTCCAGCAAGTTGCGGTTGCCCACATTTTTTTGGTCGATGATTTCTTCTAAACGGCGAGAATATTGACCACCGATGTTCAGGTCTTTATCCACCAAGAATAAGCCCTCGTTTACCGATGCCATGATTTCGCTCATCTCTTGGTGGGCAATATCCAATTGTTTGTCATGTTCTAACAACGAACGCAACGCGCCCAATACAATGCCCAAGAAGAGCAAGAACGCCATCACAATCCCGGTCAATTGCATGTATTGCCATTGTTTACCGTGCAGCTCTGCCACGTCTCGATAGGCTTGCGCGAAGTCCAGTTCGGTGGATGCCATGGTGGCGTTATACAAACGGGTGTAGCGCACCAGAAAGTCAATCGACTCATAACGCACCTTGCCTTTATCCACTTCGGCAAGGAAGGTATCAATCAAGCCTTTATACGGCGTCCATACCCGAATGGTCTCTGCCAAAGTTTTCTTTTCCACATTGGTGGAAAGTGGGCGCACATCCACGTTTTCATAGGTCAAATGGATGGTTTTGCCTTTTTCAAACGCTTCTAGTGTCTCGTCAAATTGGTCGCGCGAAGTTTTCAAGTCTTTAATCGCTTGGATGGCTTCTTGCGGCAACTGGTTGATGTCCACATAAGTGGCAACGGTAGGTTGCTCAATCACCGCAGGGGCTGAGGCAGCCTGAAAATCGGTATTGGCTTCGGCTTGGGGTTTGCCTACGGTTTCGGCAGGCTCGCCAACCGTCGCAGCAGGCTCGCTGGCTGCGGGCGCGGCAACAGGCTGCAAGCCTTTTTCTTTTTCGTAGTCGTCCACATAGGCTTTGAAGTTAAATGCGGCGCGGGCAAATTGCGCCACCAACCGACCTTGGCGGGTAACCACCACCAGCTCTTTACCTGTTTGCGTTTGTTGTACCGTTACCCACGCACTAAACGCCAATGTCGCCACGGTGAACACCAAGAACAAAACAATCATGGCAATCAAAGAGGTATAACGGCGCAAGCCTTTTTTGGCTTCTTTTTTGGCTGCCGTGCTGGGCGCGGCGTTATTTGGATTACTCATGGCTTTATCCTTATTTTAAGAATTCATCGACGTTTTTCGCGCTAATCCCCACAAACGGCGGATAAATGGTGCGCTCTTCCATACGATACGATGTAGGCAAGCCTTCCAGCGGCGGTTTGCCTAAGCCCAAATTGGCGGCAACGCGCACGGCATCATGCGCCCATTGCTGGTAGTCGCCGCGCGCTGTGCCTGCCAGCAAGCCTGATTTTACGGCGCGTAAACCCGCTTCGCCGCCATCCGAGCCGTAAACAGGGATGTTGATGCCACGTTTTTTGAGTTCGTTGGCGATGGCGATGGCGGTGTCGTCGTTGTTGGTTAATTTGAAATCCACATTGTAAAAGTTTGGATTTTACATCCATGCTTATATGTTTTTCAATCCCAGCGCCGGGTAAAAGTTGGCGTAGGAAACC
>CAUVGV010000164.1:0-5567 GCA_963551505.1 uncultured Kingella sp. | reverse complement strand
ATATTAGATGTGAATATTGACACCGATAATGATGGTAAACCTGATGCAAATTTAGATACTGACCATAATGGCAAAGCTGATGCATTAGAGCTTACTACAGCAGAGGATTATTTTGGTTTGTGGCGTAATAATGGCACAGAAAAAATGGCAGTAAATGTGTTGCGAAAAATGATTAAAAAATAATTAATTAATTAATATTTCGGAATAAGAACCTGTATTCACTATTTGCATAGGTAGATTTGATGACATAAAAGATACCGATGAGAATAGTGAATACAGGTTCTTAATACATTCCGCAACCAATTTTCAGGCTGCCTTTGCATCACTCAAAGGCAGCCTGAAACACAACACAGCGGGCATTATGCGGTAAGCGTCCCTTTAGTAGAAGGCATTTTGCCTGCCATGCGCTCGTCGTATTCCACCGCCATGCGCAGGGCGCGTCCGAAGGCTTTGAACACGGTTTCGGCTTGGTGGTGGGCGTTTTTGCCGCGCAGGTTGTCAATATGCAGCGTGATCATGGCGTGGTTTACCAACCCGTGGAAAAATTCGCTAAACAAATCCACATCAAACTTGCCGATGGTGGCGCGGGTGAAGTCAATGTGGTATTCCAGCCCTGCGCGCCCTGATAAATCCAGCACCACGCGGCTGAGGGCTTCGTCCAGCGGCACATAGCTGTGCCCATAGCGGCGGATGCCGATTTTGTCGCCCAGCGCGGCTTTGAGCGCTTGTCCGAGCGTGATGCCGATGTCTTCCACGCTGTGGTGGTCGTCAATATGCAAATCGCCGTGGCACACGATGTCTAGGTCTATTAAGCCGTGGCGGGCGATTTGGTCTAGCATGTGTTCCAAAAAGGGGATGCCTGTGTCAAAGCGGGCTTTGCCTGTGCCGTCTAGGTTGAGCGATACGGTGATTTGGGTTTCGCTGGTGTTGCGGGTAATGGTGGCGGTTCGCATGGTTGTGTCCTTGTGGTGGTGTTTGAAAATGGGGAGAGAATGGGATTGAGGCAGCCTGAAACGGTTTTTGATGCGTTTCAGGCTGCCTTTGGACTATTTACAATGGATTCAACGGAGAGCGTATGATTGCCATCAGCGCACGGCAAGCGTGGTATGCGGCGCAACGCATGAAATGGCAACCTTTGGGCTGCGCTAAATCGCATTTTCAGGCTGCCTCAACCTACTCAATTCGGCTAAATCGCCACCACCAAATCGCCAAAATAATGGCTGCACAAATAAATGCTCATCAGCGAAAACAGCACCACCGCCAGCAACACGCCTTTAATCATGCCTGCGTTGAGCTTGGCGATGGCATCGGCGTTGGCATAAAAGCCGCTTTGTTTGGCGCGGATATGGTCGGCAATCACGTTTGCCAGCACGCGTAGCACTTGGTCATTTTCCTCGGGCGTGCCGATGGTCAGGCGCAGGCAGTTTTGCAGCAAGGGATGCGCGCCGTGCAGGTTTTTCACCAAAATCTTGTTGTCTTTGAGCGTGTTAAACGCCAGCGGTGCATCGGGCAGGCGCGCAGTTACAAAATTGGCTTCGCTGGGGAACACGGTTACGTCTTCCAACTCCGCCAGCGCGTTGGCGACGCGGGCGCGTTCGTTTTTCAGTGTTTCAATGTTTTGTGCGAACACGTCGGCATGGCGCAGGGCGAAGGCGGCGGCGGTTAAGCTGAGTTGGTTTATATTGTAAGGCGGCATGATTTTTGCCAACTCGCCCATCACGGCGGGGCTGCCTGCTGCGTAGCCCACGCGCAAGCCAGCAAAGCCGATTTTGCTTAATGTGCGCATCACCACTAGGTTTTCAGGCTGCCCTGCTTGGGCGACAAAGCTGTCGTGGCTAAACGCGCCGTAGGCTTCGTCAATCACCACAATGCCTGTGGCGGCTTGGATAATGGCTTCCACGGCTTCACGGCTAAATGGCACGCCTGTGGGGTTGTTGGGATAGGCGAGGAAAATCAGCGCGGGTTTGTGCTGTTCAATCGCTTTGAGCGTGGCTTCTAAATTGAGCGTGAAATCGGGGTTGAGCGGCACGCCGATGTAGTTCAAGCCAAACAATTCGGCGTTGCGGCGGTACATCACAAAGCTGGGTTCAACCGCCAACACGCTGGCGTTGCTTTGGGCAACCAGCAGCGTGATGAACTGGATGATTTCGTCCGAGCCGTTGCCCAGCACAATTTGCGCGGCTTCGGGGATGGCAAAGGTGCTGCGCAGCAAGGCGGGCAAAGGGCTGGTGGCGATGTTGGGATAGCGGTTAATTGGCGCGGCGGCAAGCTCGTGGGCAAGCTCGGCGCGCAGTTCTGCCGAAAATCGATACGGCACTTCCATTGCGTCCAGCTTGATAAAGCCATCGGGCGCATCGGCAACGTGGTAAGCGGTTTGAGCGAGAATATCGGGGCGGATAACGGATGTGGACATGGTTTGGGCTTTCGTTAGAGATGGTTAAATGGTTGAGTGGCTTGGTTAAAGCGCGTTAAATGTATCACAAAACACCAACCACGCCCAAACAAAGTTTGCAGCAGCCTGAAACCATCCCGCGCACCCCTTTTCAAGCTGCCGAAGCCGCCTAAATTTGCTATCATAGCCCCCATTTCAACCACCCCATTTTCAGGCTGCCCATGTCCGTTTACACCAGCGTTTCCGACGATGAAATGCGCCAACTGCTCACCCAATACCCGCTTGGCAAATTCCAATCCCTGCAAGGCATCGCACAAGGCGTAACCAACAGCAACTACTTTTTGCACACCGACAGCGGCAGCTATGTGCTCACCGTGTTTGAAACCCTAAAAGCGCACGAAGTTCCCTTCTTTATGCAGCTCACCCAACACCTCAGCGCCAACGGCGTCGCCTGCCCCGCCCCCATCGCCCAACGCAACGGCGCACTCACCACCACCCTAGCCGGCAAACCCGCCTGCATCGTAGAAAAACTCAACGGCAGCGACGTCGCCTATCCCACCGCCGCCCAATGCCGCAACACAGGAGCCATGCTCGCCCAAATGCACCTTGCAGGCGCAACCTTCCCCAAAACCATGCCCAACCCCCGCCACGCCAAATGGTGGACAGACAGCGCCGCCCAACTCGCCCCCCACCTAGAACCCCAAGACGCTCAGCTTCTGCAAGACGAAATCGCCTACCTCGCCCAACACCCCGACACCCACCTGCCCAGCGGCATCATCCACGCCGATTTGTTCAAAGACAACGTATTGCTCCACGGCGACCAAGTCGCAGGCTTCATCGATTTTTACTATGCCTGCCACGGCAGCTTTGTTTACGACCTCGCCATCGCCATCAACGACTGGGCGCGCACCGCCGACAACCACATAGACCCCGCTCTGCAACAAGCCTTCCTTAGCGGCTACCAAAGCGTCCGCCACCTCACCCCCGCCGAACAAGACTACCTGCCCACCGCCTACCGCGCAGGCTGCATCCGCTTCTGGGTTTCCCGCCTGCTGGATTACCACTTCCCCGCCGAGGGCGAAATGACCTTTATCAAAGACCCCAACGTATTCCGCAACCTATTGCTTGCCTACCGCAGCGCGAGCGCGTAACAAAGGCAGCCTGAAACGCAAAATACCGTTTTCAGGCTGCCCATATTATTTCGTAGCCCCGCCCCGTTTTCAGGCTGCCTACGCATCCCACCACCGCAAAAGGACACCCCATGTTCACCCCACCCCTCTCCCAAATCACCACCATCGAAGACCTACGCCAAGTCGCCCGCCGCAAGCTCCCCAAAATGTTCTACGAATACGCCGACACCGGCTCGTGGACAGAAACCACCTACCGCGCTAACGCCGCCGATTTCGCCCCCATCCAATTTCGCCAACGCGTGCTGGTCAACATGGAAAACCGCAGCCTGAAAACCCAAATGCTCGGGCAAGAAGTCAAAATGCCGCTCGCCATCGCCCCCACAGGGCTAGCAGGGATGTTCCACGCCGATGGCGAAATCCTTGCCGCCCGCGCCTGCGAAAAATTCGGCATCCCCTACACCCTCTCCACCATGTCCATCTGCTCCATAGAAGACGTCGCCGAAAACACCACATCCCCCTTCTGGTTCCAACTTTATGTGATGCGCGACCGCGAATTTATGGCAGATTTAATCCGCCGCGCCCAAGCCGCCCAATGCAGCGCGCTCGTTTTAACCGCTGATTTACAAATCGTCGGGCAACGCCACCGCGACATCAAAAACGGACTCACCGTCCCCCCGCGCCCCACATTATTCAACCTACTCAATCTCGCCACCAAAATAGAATGGGGGCTAAAAATGCTCAACACCCAACGGCGCACCTTCCGCAACATCGCAGGGCACGCCAAAGACGTAACCGACCTATCCCAACTCATGCCGTGGGTGGCTAAACAATTTGACCCCAAATTAAGCTGGGATGACATCGCCCACATCAAAGACCTATGGGGCGGCAAACTCATCATCAAAGGCATCCTAGACCCCGAAGACGCTGAAAAAGCCGTGCAACACGGCGCAGACGCCATCATCGTCTCCAACCACGGCGGCAGGCAGCTAGATAGCGCACCATCCACCATTCGCGCCCTGCCCGCCATCGTCCAAGCCGTGGGCAGCCAAACCGAAGTCTGGCTAGACGGCGGCATCCGCACAGGGCAAGACATCCTAAAAGCATGGGCGCTCGGCGCACGCGGCACATTCATCGGCCGCCCCTATCTCTACGGACTCGCCGCCTACGGCGAAGCAGGCGTAACCCGCGCCCTAGAAATCCTCTACAACGAAATGGATTTAAGCATGGCATTCACAGGACACCGCGACATCCAAAACGTAACCCGCGATATATTGGTTAAAGGCAGCTACCCCGAGGCAGCCTGAAAACGCGTTCACAGTCGCCCACCCATTTCAGGCTGCCCCAAGCCTTGATGCAGCCTGAAACAGAACATGGCGTATCGCCGCCATACCCACTCTTTCCGTTGCCGTAACTCACCCTTTTCAGGCTGCCTCAACCATCCTTCCCCCAACCACCCCAAGAAAGCCCAACCATGACCCAACTCCCCCTCAAAAAACTCTATTCCGGCAAAGTCCGCGACCTCTACGAAATTGACGAGCAAACCATGCTTATCGTCGCCAGCGACCGCCTATCCGCCTTTGATGTCATACTCAACGAACCCATCCCCCGCAAAGGCGAAATCCTGACCCAAATCTCCAACTTCTGGTTCAACAAACTCGCCCACATCATGCCCAACCACTTCGCAGGGCAAACCGTGTACGACATCCTGCCCCAAGCCGAAGCCCAAGCCATCGCAGCACGCGCCGTTGTCGCCAAACGGCTCACCCCCGTCAAAATAGAAGCCGTGGTGCGCGGCTACCTCAGCGGCAGCGGCTGGAAAGCCTACCAAGCCACAGGCGAAATCTGCGGCATCCCACTTCCCGCCAACCTGCGCGAAGCCGAAAAACTGCCCGAAGTCATTTTCACCCCCTCCACCAAAGCCGCAGTGGGAGACCACGACGAAAACATCAGCTTTGAGCGTTGCGCCGATCTAATCGGCAGCGAACTTGCCCAGCAAGTGCGCGCAAAAGCCATCCAACTCTACACCGAAGCCGCCGAATACGCCG
>CAUVGV010000163.1:0-5569 GCA_963551505.1 uncultured Kingella sp. | reverse complement strand
GCGAGGCTGCTGGAGTTTTAGGTAGTCAAAAAGTCAAAGATTTGGACGAAAAACAATTAGAAGCACTTCGTGAAGAGGTTGCTAAATATGAGGTTGAAGGCGATTTACGTCGTGAAGTAACAATGAATATTAAACGACTTATTGATATGGGCTGTTATCGAGGTTTTCGTCATCGCCGTGGGCTTCCTTGTCGTGGTCAGCGTACGCGTACAAATGCTCGGACACGTAAAGGACCTCGTAAAGCAATCGCAGGTAAAAAATAAGGAAAATAAATAATGGCTAAAGCAAACACAGCTTCGCGTGTACGAAAAAAAGTACGTAAAACCGTAAGTGAAGGTATTGTTCATGTTCATGCATCATTTAACAATACAATTATTACAATTACAGATCGTCAAGGGAATGCATTATCTTGGGCTACTTCTGGCGGCGCAGGTTTTAAAGGCTCACGTAAAAGTACACCATTTGCTGCTCAGGTGGCAGCAGAATCTGCTGGTAAAGTTGCCCAAGAGTATGGTGTAAAAAATTTGGAAGTTCGCATAAAAGGTCCAGGTCCTGGTCGAGAATCTTCTGTACGTGCGCTTAATGCTCTTGGTTTTAAAATTACTAGTATTACAGATGTTACTCCGTTACCTCATAACGGGTGTCGTCCATCGAAAAAACGTCGTATTTAATGGAGTAATTTAAGCATGGCACGTTATATTGGTCCCAAATGTAAATTATCGCGTCGCGAAGGTACTGATTTATATTTAAAAAGCGCACGCCGCTCTTTGGATTCTAAATGTAAAATAGAATCTGCACCTGGTCAGCATGGTGCAAAAAAACCTCGCCTTTCAGGCTATGGTCTTCAATTACGTGAAAAACAAAAAATTCGTCGTATCTATGGTGTATTAGAACGTCAATTTAGACGTTATTTTGCAGAAGCAGATAGACGCAAAGGTTCGACTGGTGAGCTGTTGTTGCAATTATTAGAGTCTCGATTGGACAATGTTGTTTATCGCATGGGATTTGCTTCCACACGTGCAGAGGCTCGTCAGCTTGTTTCCCATAAAGCGTTGATGGTAAATGGGCAAGTTGTTAATATCCCTTCTTTCCAAGTAAAAGTGGGTGATATTGTTTCTGTTCGCGAGAAAGCAAAAAAACAAGTTCGTATTCAAGAAGCAATGGGTTTGGCTACTCAAATTGGTTTGCCAAGTTGGGTTTCTGTTGATGCAACAAAATTAGAGGGTACTTTCAAAAATGTACCTGACCGTGCTGAATTGTACAGTGATATTAATGAACAGCTGGTGGTAGAGTTCTACTCTAAATAAGGCTGGCACAGTAAGGGGTAGTTAAATGCAAAATAGCACTTCCGAATTTTTGAAACCTCGCCAAATTGATGTTGATGCTTTTTCACCAACACATGCAAAAGTTTCTATGCAGCCATTTGAGCGCGGTTTCGGACATACTTTGGGTAATGCTTTGCGCCGTATCTTACTGTCATCAATGAATGGTTTTGCGCCAACTGAAGTAACAATTGCAGGTGTTTTACATGAGTACTCCACCTTGGATGGTGTTCAAGAAGATATTGTTGATATTTTGTTGAATATTAAAGGTGTTGTGTTTAAGCTTCATGGTGGTAGCACAGAGGCTGTTATTACATTGAAAAAAGAAGGTTTAGGTGTAGTAACAGCCGCTGATTTTGAATTGCCTCACGATGTTGAGATTATCAATCCAGAACAAGTTATTTGTCATTTGGCCGCAAATGGTAATATTGATATGGAGGTTAAGGTAGAACAAGGTCGTGGGTATCAATCGGTTGCTGGTAGAAAAACTACCAAAGAACAAACTAAAATTGGCGCTATTCAATTAGATTCAAGTTTTTCACCAATTAGCCGCGTGAGCTTTGAGGTTGAAGCAGCTCGTGTTGAACAAAGAACAGATTTAGATAGTTTAATTTTAGATATTGAAACAAATGGCTCAATTGAACCTGAGGAGGCAGTTCGTGCTGCTGCTCGTATTTTAATTGACCAAATGTCAATATTTGCTGATTTGGAAGGCACACCAATCGAAGTTGAAGAAGAAAAAGCGCCTCCAATTGACCCTGTTCTATTGCGTCCTGTGGATGATTTGGAATTAACCGTTCGTTCAGCAAACTGTTTGAAGGCAGAAGATATTTATTACATTGGTGATTTGATTCAACGCACTGAAACTGAGTTGTTAAAAACACCTAATTTGGGTCGTAAATCCTTGAATGAGATTAAGGAAGTTTTGGCATCCAAAGGCTTGACTTTGGGTTCTAAACTGGAATCTTGGCCTCCCGCTGGATTAGAAAAACCCTAGGCTTTAAAGTTTAAAGGATAATGATATGCGCCATCGTAATGGTAATCGCAAATTAAATCGTACTAGTAGTCATCGTGCAGCCATGCTGCGCAATATGGCCAACTCTTTGTTAACTCATGAAACCATTGTAACTACTCTGCCCAAAGCGAAAGAGTTGCGTCGTGTGGTTGAGCCTTTGATTACTTTGGGCAAAAAACCATCGTTAGCCAATCGCCGTTTGGCGTTTGACCGCACTCGCGACCGTGATGTTGTGGTTAAACTGTTTGGTGACTTGGGTACACGCTTTGCTTCTCGCAATGGTGGTTATATTCGTATTTTGAAATATGGCTTCCGCAATGGCGACAATGCACCTTTGGCATTGGTTGAGCTGGTGGATAAAGCTGCTGAGTAAGATAAAAGTAAGTTATTACTTGATTAAAGCCGAGCTGGTTTCAGTTCGGCTTTTTCTTAAATAAAGGCAATTTTGGTTAGGAGTAGGTATGGTTAATTTGTATCAGATATTAGGTTTGCCCTATTCGGCAGCGAGCGATGAAATTCAGGCTGCCCTTGAACAGAAGCAAGCAGCTCTTAATGCTAAAACAGTGAAAGCTGTTACCGAATGGTTGTTGGTGGATAGTGTGCGTACACGCTATGATGCAAAATTGCGCCAAGAGCAGCCTGAATTTTTCCAGTCTGTAATGGTTGAAAGAGAAACGCCATCAACCCTAAGCCTGCAAAAAAATGAAACGCCCGAAGCGCAACCAACTCTTCAAGTGGCAGAAGAAGAGTATTACGTTCCCCAGCTTTGGAATCCTACCGCTGCGGCAATTTGGGCATTCTTTTTATCACCCATATTAGGGGCTTGGCTGCATGCCATTAACTGGCGAGAATTGGGGGAAAAAAAATTAGCTGAACAGAATATGTATTTTGTCTGGGGAACAGTTGCATCGGGCTTTGTGCTCATGCTCATAGAGGCGGTTGCTAATATTGAGTTTCCCGCTGTTGCGAGTGGTACTGCTATTTGGGCAGCATGGTTTTTTACCTTAGGCAAAAAGCAAATTGATTTTGTGCGTAACGAAGTAAATGATGATTATGACAAGAAAAAATGGGGCAAACCAATCGGGCTAACCATTTTGGGTTTGTGTGCCTATGTTGCTGCACTTATCGCTTTTGCTTTTTTACTGGTTATCGCTGGCGTGATGTAACTGCCCGCCCAATAAAAAGAACGGTGTGATGATTCACACCGTTTTGCGTTTTCAGGCTGCCCCAATCAATCATGCACGCGCAGCAATTCCACTTCAAACACCAGGGTTGCGTGTGGCGGAATCACACCGCCCGCGCCGTGTGCGCCATAACCCATTTCGGGCGGAATGGTCAGCTTGCGTTTACCGCCCTCTTTCATGCCATCAAAGCCCTCATCCCAGCCCTTAATCACTTGCCCTACACCCAGCGTAATTGTTAAAGGCTGGCGGCGGTCTAAGCTGGAATCAAATTTCGTGCCATCGGTGAGCCAGCCCGTGTAATGCACCGTAATCTCTTTGCCTTTCTGCGCCAATTTTCCCTCGCCCACTTGCAAGTCTTCAATAATCAAACTCATGTTTCGCCTTTCGGATTGCGTTGAAAAGGCGCAAGCGTATCACAAAACCGCTTTTCAGGCTGCCTGCATTTGTTTACAATCAAAAAACAATTATTTCACAACGAGATAACGTTTTCAGGCTGCCTATCCACTCCCCCGAGGCAGCCTGAAAACCCAAAAGGAAAGCATTATGATGAATTGGCAACAACTCATGTCGTCCACCCGTTTTCAGATAGACGAACACGGCATCATCTCTGCCGCGCCGCCCAAAGCGCACACGCCCTACCGCACGCCCTTTCACACCGACTACGACCGCGTGGTCTTTTCCAACGCCTTTCGCCGACTGGGGCGCAAAACCCAAGTGCACCCGCTCGCCAAAAATGACCACACTCACAACCGCCTCACCCACAGCGTTGAAGTCGCCAGCGTGGGGCGCAGCTTGGGCAACCTTGTGGGCGAACAACTGCGCGCCGAGCAGCAACTGCCCGCCCATCTCTCGCCCAACGACCTTGCCACTACCGTGCAAACCGCCTGCCTTGCTCACGACATCGGCAACCCTCCATTTGGGCACACGGGCGAAGATGCCTTGCGCGACTGGTTTAGGCAGCCTGAAAACGCCATTTACACCGCCGCGCTTACCCCCGCGCAGCGCAACGACATCCAAACCTACGAAGGCAATGCCCACAGCCTGCGCCAAACCGCCAGCATTGAAATGTATCGCAATCGCGGCGGGATGCGTCTGACTGCCGCCAGCTACGGCGCGTTGCTCAAATACCCGTGGACAAGCAGCAGCCCGCAAGGGCAACGCAAATTCAATATTTATCAAACCGAATTGCCGCTGATTAGCCACATCGCCTGCGAGCTGGGGCTGCCTGAAATCGCCACCAACCATTGGGCGCGCCATCCCTTGTCCTACCTGATGGAAGCTGCCGACGACATCTGCTACGCCCTGATGGACTTGGAAGATGCCGTCAGCCTAGATTTGCTGCATCATCAAGAAATCGCCGACATTCTCGCCCCGCTCGTCGCCCCCGAAGCCACGCAACACGCCACCAGCCCGCGCGAACGCACCGCCATGATGCGCGGCATCGCCATCGGCGCAGCGATTGACGGCATCGCGCAAACATTTATCGCCCATCACACCGCCTTGCTCCACGGCGACTTTCAAGGCAAAGACTTGATTGAACAAAGCCCCGCTGCCGTGCACGAGGCTTTGCAAAACGCTAAAATACTCGCCCGCGAGCGCATTTTCCGCCACCGCGTGAAAGTAGAATTGGCGGCGTTTTCCTGCATCGCCTCCATGCTGGATTTGCTTGTACCCGCCGCCCACGCGCTGATTATTTCGGGCAGCTGCAAAAAGCAGCACAAACTCGCATTAAGCCTGCTGGAAAACGACCCGATTACCGAACGCGACAGCTTATATTTGGCGTATATGAAAATTTTGGATTTTATCGGCGGTATGACCGACAACTACGCCGCCCGCATCGCGCAAGAAATATCAGGCATCAGCATGGTTTAATAATATCCACAATGAAAACAAATCATTGCTGGATTTGTGTTAAATCGTGCTTTACAAAACGGCAGCAGGTCTGTATTATCGCGCTCTCTTGACTTGCATTGAAACAAATTGATGTGCAAATACGCACCCGTAGCTCAGTTGGATAGAGTATCTGGCTACGAACCAGAGGGTCGGGC
>CAUVGV010000162.1:0-5614 GCA_963551505.1 uncultured Kingella sp. | reverse complement strand
TGCCATGCCGCCGCCGAGGGCGAGTTTCCATGTGGAAAAATCCACGGTTTTAAATTCAGGGTTGTTCATTAGCCCGCGATACAGCGTGTTTAAGCCGATGAATACGGTTACAGGGTGTTTTTTCAACTCTTTGATAAAGCCGTCTAAATCGCGCGGATTGGCAATCAGAATGCTTTTTGCGCCCGCCTTGAAAAACAGCAGCAAGTTCACGGTGAGCGCGAAGATGTGGTAAAGGGGCAGGGCGGCAATCACCACTTCTTTGCCTTCCACCAGCTTGGCTTTTATCCATTCGCCGCCTTGCATCATGTTGGCGCAAATGTTGCCGTGCGTGAGCATCGCGCCTTTGGCAACGCCTGTTGTGCCGCCTGTGTATTGCAAAAAAGCAAGGTCGTCGCGGGTGAGGGCAACGGGGGTGAACGGGTGCGCCGCGCCCTGCTTTAAGGCAGCCTGAAACGAGGTTGTGCCTGCTAATTGATAGCTGGGCACGGCTTTTTTGACGTGGCGCAGCACAAAGTTCATCAACGTGCCTTTGATGGCGCCAAACATTTCGCCCACGCTGGCGATGATGATGTTTTTGATTTGCGTACGCGGCAGCACGAGTTCCAGCGTGTTGGCAAAGTTTTCTAGCACGATAATGGTGCTTGCGCCGCTGTCGTTAAGCTGGTGTTCCAGCTCGCGCGGGGTGTAAAGCGGGTTGGTGTTCACCACCACCAAGCCTGCTTTCAGGATGCCGAACACGGCGATGGGGTATTGCAGCAGGTTGGGCATCATCACGGCAACGCGCTCGCCGCGCGGCAGTTTGAGCACGTTTTGCAGATAGGAGGCGAAGTAGTCGGACAGCTCGCCGATTTGGCGGTAGCTGAGTTCTTTGCCCATGCTGTAAAAGGCGGTTTGGTCGCCGAACTTGGCAACGCTTTGCTGCACTACGTCTATCATCGAGGTGGAGTGCGCGGGGTCGAGTTCGGCGTTTACGCCTGCTTCGTAGCTGTTGAGCCAGATTTTTTCCATGTTGCGGGTCCTTGGGTGGGATTGAAAGGGCTGGATGGGCAGCCTGAAAACGGCATACGGCTTTCAGGCTGCCTATTTCACAATAACGGGCTTGTCGGTTTCGGTAATCACGCCGCCGCCTAGGCAGATATCGCCATCGTATAGCACGGCGGATTGCCCAGGGGTAACCGCCCATTGCGGCGCGTCAAAAATCAGCTCGGCGGTGTCGTCATCCAAATAGCGCAGTTCGCACGGCGCATCTGCCATGCGGTAGCGGGTTTTGCAGGTGTAGCGCCCTGCGGCGGGCTTGGTGGGCAGCGTCCACGATAGCTGGTTCATTTTCAGGCTGCCTGAATAGAGCAGGGGGTCGTCATGCCCTTGCACCACGATTAATTCGTTGCGGGCGATGTTTTTGCCCGCCACAAACCACGGCTCGCCCGCGCCGCCGATGCCCAAGCCTTTGCGTTGCCCGATGGTGTAAAAGGTTAAGCCGATGTGTTCGCCAACTATTTTGCCTTCGGGCGTTACCATGTTGCCGTTGTGGGTGGGCAGGTATTTTTGTAGAAATTCGCGAAAAGGCCGCTCGCCAATAAAGCAAATGCCTGTGCTGTCTTTTTTGGCGGCAGTAGGCAGCCTGAAATCTCGGGCAAGGCGGCGCACTTCGGTTTTTTCCATGTCGCCTAGCGGGAATAGGGCGCGTTCAAGCTGAAAGGGCTGCAAGCGGTAGAGAAAATAGCTTTGGTCTTTGCTGCCGTCTGCTCCTTTGAGCAGATAATGCACGCCATCGCGCACTGTTTTGCGGGCGTAATGCCCTGTGGCGATGGCTTCTGCGCCTTGCGCGATGGCGTGGTCTAAAAAGCATTTGAATTTGATTTCGGCGTTGCACAGCACATCGGGATTGGGCGTTCTGCCTGCTTCGTATTCTTGCAAAAAATAGGCGAATACTTTGTCTTTATACTGCGCGGCAAAGTTCACAATATCAATGTCTATGCCGATGATGTCGGCGACCGCCATCGCGTCGAGCGAGTCTTCTTTGATGCTGCAATATTGATCGTTGTTGTCGTCTTCCCAGTTTTGCATGAAGATGCCGCGCACGTTGTGCCCTTGCTGGTGCAGCAGCGCGGCGGTTACGGAGCTATCCACTCCGCCCGATAAGCCGACAATAATGTTTTGGGATTGCATGATGGGTGTCCTTATGATGCGTGTATTTTAGCATGATGAAGCGGTTTTCAGGCTGCCTACTCTGGCGCGAATAGGCAGCCTGAAAATGGGCAAAATTGTAGGTCGGGCATTTATGCCCGACAAACACCACCTATATATCTTAATCGCCACAACAAATCTTAATCGCCACAACAAACGTCGGGCATAAATGCCCGACCTACATGGCTAACCATCCAAAGCCAAAGACAACCTGAAAACGAAAAAAGCGAGTTTCAGGCTGCCTAATCTGTTTACTTAATCATCGTCCCCACGCGGCTCATCTCGCCCGTGTTCAACCAAATCATAAACGCCTTGCCCACAATCAACTGATCGTCCACAAAGCCCCAATAGCGGCTGTCTGCGCTGTTGTCGCGGTTGTCGCCCATCGCAAAATATTTGCCTGCGGGCACGGTGCATTTAAAGCCGCTGCCGTCTTCCGCGTATTCGCAATTTTGTTGCAAGCCGCTTTCAAAGCCCGATTGCATAAACATCGCTTGGTAGTGATTCCATGTGGGCGCATCCACCGCAGGCGCGCCCTCCATTTTCAACACCTCAAATGTTCTGCCTTCAAAGGTGGACTGAAAACGCTCGGCTTGGCGCGGGATATTGCTGTTGCCATCATCGGGATAAGTGTAGCCGCCTTGTGGCACATCCACGCTGGCTTTGCCGTTTACAGTCAAAATTTTGTCTTTATATTCAACCGTATCGCCGCCAACGGCAACAATGCGCTTAATGTAATTATTTTGCGGTTCAACAGGATAATTGAACACCACCACATCGCCGCGCTGAATATTGCCCGTGGGAATCGCCACCGTGTTCAACACGGGAACGCGGATGCCATAGCTAAACTTGTTCACCAAAATAAAATCACCTTTCACCAGCCCCGAACGCATGGAGCTAGACGGAATTTGAAACGGCTCAACAATAAACGTGCGCACCACAAATACCACCGCGATAATGGGGAAAAAGCCCGCCATATAATCGCGCAAGTGGTTGTTATCAGGCTTAGTTTTGTCTTTATGGCTCAATTTTTGCCACAGCCAATTTGCGCCTGTAAACGCGGTAAACAACAGCAGCACGGCGGTGAAACTCCACGCCAAGCCTGTGGACAGGATGCCAAACACGCCTATCATCATCAAAAGATAGCCCCACTGCAAAGTGTTGCTCCATTCGCCTGATGCTAGGCGTTTTTTGTTGCCCGATGCCAGCATGGCTGCGCCGATAATAAACAGCGCGATTGCGCCATATAGAATAAAGTTGGTGTTCACGGATGGGGGTTCCTTATGTTGTGGGTAGATGGGGTGGTTTAGGCAGCCTGAAAATAGGGTTGGTGTGGTTTTCAGGCTGCCTGAACGAAGTGCCGTTTGTAGGCGATATGGTTGCGGATATTTTCCGCTGCGTCTTTTTCGTCCCAGATTTGCAACTCCCACGGGTAGTAGAAATTGCTGGCGTTTTTGAAATAAACGTGGATGCCGATATAGCCGTCCACATCGCGCAGATACCAGTTTTTCAGGCTGTATTGCATTTTCCAGTCGTCCAGACGCTGCATGATTTCGGCGACGCTTTCAGACGGCAGAATGACGCGCGCGCCGAAAATGTCGTTTAGGATATTGTTTACGGGGTATTGGTTTTCGCGCTCGGTGTAGCGGCGGATTTTGTCGGCGATGCTTTCGGCGGTTTTGACGCGGTAGAAAAAGTCTATGCCGCGCGTGTCGGCAAATGCCAAATAGTCGTTAATCGCTTCGTGCAGATTCAGGCGGTACGACAAAATATGCTCGGTTGGCACATGGGCAAGCGTGCGGCTGAGATTGAGCTTGGCGACTTTGCCGGTTTCAAAATAATCCTGCGAATATTGGGCGTGAATGCGGTTGATTTCGCGGATTAGGCGTTCGGTTTTTTGAAGATTGGTTTCCTGCATGATTTTTGTCTTTCAGGCTACCTGAAACAAGTTGTAGGGTGGGCAATTGTATTGCCCACCGTGTTTGGTAACGCGCTGCGTGATTATGGTGGGCAACGAGTTGCCCACCCTACGATTACTGTGTTTCTACACATTCCCGTAAACAGCCATCTAAAGCCACAGCAAAACGGTGGGAATCAGAATGACCTTCCAAGAATTGTCGCGTTTGCCGATTAGGGTTTTTACAAAAAACACCAGTGAAAAAATAGCGGCAAGAATTGTCCAAAAAATAACAACCATGCCGACCATCTGCATGATTTGCGACATGGGTTTGCTCGTCCGTGCCAAAGTATTCAAGCCGACAACGGCAAGCCATGTGCCGATTAAGATACCGATGTTTTGGGCTTTTTCTGTTGTGGTGAGCTTGTTGCTCATGGTGGTTTCCTTGTGGGGTGGGTGATTAAGTTTTCAGGCTGAGACCTTTGCAAAACCTAGAATGAAACAAAAAATAGTTAAACTATCGTCATTCCCGCGCAGGCGGGAATCTTGTTTGATATTCAGAAATAGTTGTAAAAACAAACTGTTGCCTTAGTTCAACCAAGATTCCCGCCTACGCGGGAATGACGGCATCTCTTGTTTTCAGGCTGCCTGAAATGAGGCGGTGCGTGCAGTGCGTAGGGTGGGCAATTTGTTGCCTACCTTGTTTTGCGGTGGATTGTATGTGATTGGTGGGCAACGAGTTGCCCATCCTACGGTTGTTTATTCGGATATTATCCACCTGTACAAAGAGGATAATTGCTTGGCAACAACATCGTAAATACGTACCAACTAAGCAACACTATCCAAATCATATGCAATATTATTTTCCCTGGTTTTTGCAGCCAACATAATGTGCAAAATACGGCAATGCTTATGAAAAACAATGGAATGTGCATGGCATAAGCAAACGGTTCATAACTAAAATCATAACAATCTCTGGTTACGTGAGCTTCGGACAAATAAAGTGAAAGCATACCAATGCAATGTGCGACGAGTACGCCTAATGTAGCGATAATGCGGAGCAAGATTTCAACAAACTTATTCATGCTCTCTACTTATCCCCAATCTCCAAAATCGCCAAAAACGCTGATTGCGGAATCTCCACATTCCCCACCTGCTTCATGCGTTTTTTACCGGCTTTTTGTTTTTCCAACAGTTTTTTCTTACGGGTAATATCGCCGCCGTAGCATTTGGCGAGTACGTTTTTGCGCAGGGCTTTGACGTTTTCGCGGGCGATAATCTGCCCGCCGATGGCAGCCTGAACGGCGATGTCAAACATTTGGCGCGGAATCAGTTCGCGCATTTTGCTGGCGAGTTCGCGCCCGCGCTGCACGGCGGTTTGGCGGTGGACGATGAGGCTGAGCGCGTCCACTTTGTCGCCGTTTACCATAATGTCCAGCTTCACCAGATCGGACGGCTGAAATTCTTTGAACTCGTAGTCCAGCGAGGCATAGCCGCGCGAGGTGGATTTGAGTTTGTCAAAAAAGTCCA
>CAUVGV010000161.1:0-5622 GCA_963551505.1 uncultured Kingella sp. | reverse complement strand
GGACAGTAGCATTAAACAGTTGTGAAGCGTTAGGCAGCCTGAAAGCCAATCTAGCCAGCAAAAAATCACTTGGCAGGACACCAAGCTGTTTTGTTTTTCAGGCTGCTTTTGGATTATGCAAAGGTGGGGCGAGCAGCGTGGGCAACGAGTTGCCCACCCTACGGTTCTCAGGCTGCCTTGGGTTTGCCGAGTATGCGTTGGGCGGCGGTTACGCCCCACCATGCGGCTTCTTCAAACACGGAGTAGCCGCTTAAATCGCTGTGGGCGAAGTGTAGGCGGGATGTCGGTTGGCGCAGGGCGATGAGCGTGGGTTGGGTGAGATAGCCTGCGCTGGGCACGCTCATGGCGTGGGCGCGGATGGTGAGGTCTATGTGGGCGACGTGTTGCCAGAATGGTTTGCCGTAGGCGGTGAGTAGGTCTTGGGCGGCGATGTCTAGTAGGTCGCGGGGTTCGGCGGCAAGCAGTTGGCGGCGGACGTTGGCTGGGCTGTCGTGGTTGAGCGCGGTGTAGGCGGTGAAGATGGTGTGGCTGGGTTTTGCAACATGGAGGTGTTGGTGGCTGGCGACGACGTAGCCGAGGCTGGGGCTGCCGTACACGATGTTGTCCCATGCTAATTCGCTGCGCTTGGGTTCGGTGGGGAAGCTGTGGAGTACGAAGTTGCTGATGAGCCACGGGGCGGAGGGGGGCAGCCTGAAATCGGGGGCGAAGCCGTAGCGTTGGGGGTGTTGAATGATGCGTTGGGCGATGTTGAGCGGCATGGCGCAGATAACGTTTTGGGCGCGGATGCTGCGGGTGTCGCCTGTGTGGATGTGGCGCAGGGTTACGCGCACATGGTCGTTTTGCTCGGCGATTTGGGTGGCGATGTAGGGGTAGCTTTCAGGCTGCCTGAATGTGAGCTCGCGGGCGTTGGGCAGTTGCGGGCGGCTTTGGATTTGGGCGTGGGCGCGCAGGGCTTCGGATAGGTGGTTGAGACCGTCTGCCCATGTGAGCACGGGGGCGTGTTCGTTGCCGCGCGCGGCGAAGTAGTGCAGCCCTGCGTAGGCGGAAACTTGGTTTATGCCTTGCCCGTAGTCGTCGCGGCAGCAGTAATCCAGATACCAAAGCAGGCTGGGGGATTGGTAGCCTTGCTCGGCGAGCCATTGGGCGAAGGTGTGGCGGTCTAGCGCGCGCCATTGGGCATCTTGCGATGATAGGGCGATGGGGATGGCGAAGATTTTGCGCCCGTCGCTGCCGCGTGCGTGCAGCAGTTGGGCAATCAGGGCGAAGAAACGGCGGGTGTCGGCATCTTGTTGAGATGGGGCGGGCAGGATGCCGTCTTGCCATGCGCCGTTGATGAGCAGGCGTTCATCGGGGGCGTTTACCAAATCGGTGTCGCGGTAGATGGGATTGCCTGCGCCATCGTAGCCTTCGATGATGCCCAAATCGGCAAGCATTTGGCGGATATGGCTGCTTTCGGCGGATGGCTGGGCAAGGTAGTGCGCGCCGCTGGGGGCGATGAGCGGTGGTTCGCTGCTTGCGCTCGTTTTAGCTTCGCTGAAATTCGCTTTGCTCATTTTCAGGCTGCCTAAATAGGCGTAGGCGGCGTTGTTGCCATTGCGTTCCAAGCCATCGGCAAGGCAAAAATTGGTGTAGCCGTTGCGCGCCAAATACCACGCGGCGGAAAGCGCGGCGGCTCCGCTGCCGAGTATCAGCGTTTCGCAAACGTGTTCGCGGCTGGGCGCGGCGTTGAGTTGCTGGTCGCGCAGCAGGTGGGCAAGCGGCAAGCCGACTTTGTTTACCGTGATGCTGGGCGGGCGCGAAAGATAGCGGTAGCCCAGCCATGATGCGGAAGCGGCGGTGGCAAGGGTGGCGGTGGTTTGCAAGAATTGGCGGCGGTTCATGGTATGGCGGATTGGATGGAGATAGAGACAGCCTGAAACGAAATTCAGCGAAGCGAAACGGTTTCAACGGTGGAACAAGATGAACACGAATTTTACAACGGATGGGCGAGCTTAATCCGCTTTCACTGTGCCAACTTGTTTTTCAGGCTGCCTTATGCCTTTCTTTTATATCTTTTAGAATGCCGCAAGGCATAATGAATATTCAAAAACATTCTTGGAAAACGAAATTTCAAAAGACTATGATTGCGCCGCATTGAACACAGGTTCTGAATACCGACAACCCGACTACAAGGAACACAATCATGTCTAAACAACTGCTTTTTACCGTATCCGATAGCACCCCGCTTGCCGAGCTTTATCAACGTTTAAACCAAGGCATTGCCATTATTGAGCAACACATCGGCTACGCCCACAAACGCGCCTTGCCCACCGTCAAACAAGCGATTGACCATCTGCGCCGCTTTGTTTCAGGCGAATTGGGCACAGACGAGGGCGCAAAACTGTGGTTCAAAAAGCTCACCAAACTTGCCGAAGAAGTGGGCGACATGACTCCCGCGCAATCCGCCTATATTCTCGCCGCCGCCGAAGTGGCGCACGCCGCATCGCACATGGGGCATGTAAACATGGCGTTGAGCCGAGGCGGGCGCACCGAAGCCGATGCCGAATATGTGAAGCTGCAAACCGCCTATGTGAACTTCGCGTTTAAAGGCGTGGACGAATTTCTTGCGCTGGCGGATGGCAAAATTCAACCCAATTTTGCGTTTAACGATGAAGCCGTTGCGGCGTAAGCAAGAGCGGTTTCAGGCTGCCTTTATCGGCGCGCCTTCGGCAGCCTGAAAACATAAAAACTTTTCACTCACCTCAATCCACCCCCCAACGGAGCCACCCATGACCCCGCAACAAACCCAATTCAAAGCCGACCGCTTCTCCAACTACGCCTACGCCGTTATCGTCCCCCAAGGCGGCGCAAGCTACGCCGAGCAAGCCGCCGACATCGTCGCACAAATCCAACAACACTTTGCCGACAAACAAATCATCCGCCAAACCGTGTTCCTGCGCGATCCCAACCGCCTAGATGAAACCGCGCAACTGTTTGCCGCGCAACAAGGCGCAGCGCAACCGCTTTCCGCGTTTGTGAGCCAAGCTCCTGCCGATGGCAACCTGCTGGCGGCTGAAATCGTTGCCGTGTCAGGCGCAGAAGTAACCCGTGTAAACAACAGCTTAACCAAAGTGCAGCATAACGGCATCACCTTCGTCCACACCCAAGCCGATGCCTACTTGGGCGGCAAAGCCCCGCGCGAAAATGCCTACGCCGACACCCTCGCCGTGCTCAACGACAATATCGCCCTGCTCCAACAAGGCGGCGCACGGCTAGACCAAGTGTTCCGCACATGGTTCTATATGGGCAGCATCGTCGCCCCCGATAACCGCGTTGACAACCAAGAACAACGCTACAAAGAACTCAACCGCGCCCGCACCGATGCTTTTGGCGAGACAAAATTCCTAAAAGGCAGCCTGAAAAGCCAACCCAACTTTGACGTGTACCCCGCATCCACAGGCATCGGCATGGGCGGCGAAGACGTTGCCCTTGGCAGCACCGCGCTGATTACCGCACGCGCAGACGTATTCACCCTACCCTTGGAAAACCCCCGCCAAACCCCCGCCTTTGAATACGCACGGCATTACAGCCCCGAAACACCCAAATTCGCCCGTGCCATGGCGGTGATATACGACAACCAAGCCGCCGTGTATGTGTCGGGCACCGCATCCATCACCGCATCCGAAACCCAACACATCGGCAACACCGCCAAACAAACCGAAGAAACGCTGCTCAACATCGCCGCGCTCATCGCCCCCGAAAACTTCGCCGCATCAGGCTTCTCAGGCTACGGCGCAACGCTGCAAGATTTAGCCGTTGTCCGCGCCTATGTGAAACACGCCGCCGACTACGAAACCGTGCGCGCCGTATGCGAACGGCAGCTGCACGGCGTGCCCGTGGTGTACACCATCGGCGATGTGTGCCGCGATGATTTGCTGGTGGAACTAGAAGCCGTCGCCCATATTCAAAAGGCAGCCTGAAAACGCTATTTATCCGAACCCAACCCACAAAGGACAAAACCATGACTCAACTCTACGACATCACCGACTACTCGCTAGACCAACTCTACGACTACTACGAGCGCACCATCGCCCAAGCCGAAAGCCTGAAAGACCAAGCCCACCCGCGCACCAAATTCCATGTAGAAAACGCCCTGCGCGATTTTCGCAAATTCGGCTCGGGCGAATTAGACATTGACCTTGGCACCAAACGCTGGTTTCGCGTGATGTCGCACCTAGTAGAAGAAGTCGCCGATATGGACAACAACCAAACCGCCTACATTCTCGCCCTAGCCGAAATCGGACACGCCGCCGCCCACTTGGGGCATCTCAACACCGCGCTTAGCCGTGGCGGACGCACCGAAGCCGATGTCAAATACGAAGCACTCAACCGCGCCTATGTTGGCTTTGGCTTCAAATGCGCCGAAACCTATATGGGGCTGATGAAACATTAACAACAATGGAGCGGCGACGGCTCGTCGCCAAATCGCACCACTTGCCTACAAAATTGCCCATGCGCTGCGCAATCGTTTCAACCAAACAAAAGGACGGATAAATTATCCGCCCTTTTTTGTTTACCGCCCCGCATGAATAAAACACCAGCCATCCACACAAAAGGCAGCCTGAAAACGAGCAAAGTGAGTTTCAGCGAAGCTAAAACAACATTTCAAAATACATTTTCAGGCTGCCTGACCATTAAGCCCAAACGCCTATATTCTAAATCTTTGCATAATCTCAAAGGCAGCCTGAAAAATAAGAAATGCCGTCATTCCCGCGTAGGTGGGAATCTTGTTTGATATTCAGAAATTTCCTTAAAAACAATTCATTGCATAAACTTAACCAAGATTCCCGCCTACGCGGGAATGACGGAGATTTACTATTCCTTGTGGCATTTTTAGGTTTTGCAGAGGTTTCAGGCTGCCACAAGACTTCATCCCCAAACCCAAACAAACAACACACAAAAAAGCAGCCTAAAACGACCCATTTATCGTTTTCAGGCTGCCTTTCAATCAAAGCAATTACTCAGCCGCAGCAACCACAGCCACCGTAATTTTAGCTACCGCATCAGCGTGCAAAGCTACTTCAATCTCGTATTCGCCAACCGCTTTGAATGGACCTTCTGGCAAGCGAACGTTTGATTTCACCGCTTCCACGCCAGCAGCCAAAATCGCCGCAGCGATGTCCGCATTGGTAACCGAACCAAACAAACGACCATCCACACCCGCTTTTTGCGCGATAGTAATGGTTTGACCGTCCAATTTAGCTTGGCGAGCTTGCGCATCAGCCAAGATTTCAGCTTGGCGCGCTTCCAATTCCGCGCGGCGAGCTTCAAATTCTTTCAAATTGGCTTCGGTAGCGCGTTTTGCTTTGGCAGTAGGAATCAGAAAATTGCGAGCGTAACCGTTTTTCACCGTTACCACATCGCCCAAGTTGCCCAAACCAGCAACGCGTTCCAACAAGATAATTTGCATAATGTGAACTCCTAATTATTTATGTTGGTCAGTGTAAGGCAACAAAGCCAAAAAGCGCGCGCGTTTCACAGCAACAGCCAATTGGCGTTGGTAGTGCGCTTTTGTGCCAGTGATGCGAGCGGGAATGATTTTGCCGTTTTCAGTAATGAAATCTTTCAGCAAATCAACTTGTT
>CAUVGV010000160.1:0-5636 GCA_963551505.1 uncultured Kingella sp. | reverse complement strand
TAGCGCACTTGCATGGGGTGCAAGGGGTCGAAGGTTCGAATCCTTTCACTCCGATCAAAAATACAAAAGCCTAGCTTTTTTGATGGAGCTAGGCTTTGTTATATGGGGTGGTTTGAGGCAGCCTGAAAACAGTGTTTATGTTTTCAGGCTGCCTTTTTTGCAAAACTTGATAAATAATCAAACGTCTTGTGCTTATTGTTTTAAATAAGCCAGATATGCGGACACGATTTGTTTGGCAGTTCGCAAATCATTTTGTGTTAATTCGGTATAAATAAATTTGAGTGCCTGATAAAGATTTTTCAGATGATACTTGCGAAATATGATTTGTGCTTGTTCGGGCCACTCGGGCAAATCTAACGGTAATTGCTGGAAAATTTCTTGTGATGTTTTGCCTTTTTCTCGCCATTCATCTATCAAGGCACAATGTCTCTCCCATGTTGATGGAAGATAAGATTCGTTAGCATAGGCAGCCTGAATTAAAGTGTCGTCTCGTTGATATGTAGCATCTAGGGCAATATGCCAATATTCGTTTTCAGGCTGCTGTCTGCCCATGCCATAAAACCAACATTCCACAGGAAATTCAGCACGCCAGCAAACAAAATCAATAAAAGCCGCGTGGCTCTGTTTTCTTCTGCCTAATGATGCATACCAAACATCGTAGAGTTCATTTAAGCAAACCACGACTTCTTCTACGCAAGGGATGCCTTCAAATGCAGATAAAATTCTTAGCGCATCCAATCTTTCCAAATACGCACAGTGAGCATCATGTATCAAGCCATACCGATGATGCACGGCTTGATGCCAATGGGTATTTCGTTGCCAATAATATTGTAATTGGCTTGCTGCAACATCACGCATGACCATGTTCCATATGTTAGGCAGCCTGAAAACGGGTTTTCAAATGCGGGTTTTAGTTTTGCTGAAACGTTTCAGGCTGCCTCTATCTATCCCCCCTACTCCACTTTCAACCTACTCAAAAAACTCTTGGTGCGCTCATGCTGCGGGTTGACGAACAGGGTTTCGGGCGAGCCTTGTTCTACAATCACGCCGCCATCCATCACCACCACCACATCGGCAACATCCAGCGCAAATTTGATTTCGTGGGTAACCACAATCATCGTCCAGCCTTCGGTTGCCAAGGCTTTCATGGTGTTGAGCACGTCTTGCACCAGCTCGGGGTCTAGCGCGGAGGTGGGCTCGTCAAACAGCATCAATTCAGGCTGCAAGGCAAGGGCGCGGGCGATGCCCACGCGCTGTTGCTGCCCGCCCGATAGTTGGTAGGGATATAAATCGGCTTTGTCTGCCAAGCCCACTTTGGCGAGCAGTGCTAGGGCTTCTTCGCGCGCTTGGGCTTTGGATTTGCCTTGCACTTGCACAGGCGCTTCCATAATGTTTTCCAGCGCGGTTTTGTGTGGAAACAAGTTGTATTGCTGGAACACCATGCCCGATTTGCGGCGCAGGGCAAGGATGTCTTTTTTGCTGTGTTGCGTAGCGAAATTGATGCTGACGATGGGCTCGCGCTCAAAGCAGATGCTGCCTTGCTCGGGCACTTCTAGCGCGTTCAGGCAGCGCAGAAAGGTGGTTTTGCCTGAGCCTGATGGTCCAAGGATAACGACTACTTGTCCTTTGGCGATGTCTAAATCTACGCCGCGCAGGATGGTGTTGTTGCCGAAGGTTTTGTGGATATTGCGGATTTGTATCATGGTGTTGCTTTCGGGGCTGCTGCAAAGATAGGCAGCCTGAAAAGGTTGAATGTAATAGTTTTCAGGCTGCCTATGTTTGCGCTTAGGCAGCCTGAAACCGTTTTACCTTGCCACATGGCGGTCAAAATGTTTTTCCAGCCGCGCTTGGATAACAAACAGCACCCAGCAGAACAGCCAATACACCAAGCCCACTTCAATGTAAACGGGCAAAAAGTCGTAAGACAAATTGGCGTATTGTTGAGCAACGCGGAATAGCTCGGTTACGGTTACAAACGATGCCAACGAAGTTTCTTTAAACAAGCCGATAAACGAATTGCTCAACGGCGGCACGGCAACGCGCAAGGCTTGCGGCGCGATGATGCGGCGAAACGTTTGCATATACGTCATGCCGATGGAAAAACCTGCTTCCCATTGCCCTTTGGGCACGGACAAAATCGCTGCACGAACGGTCTCCGAGCCATACGCGCCCACATTGAGCGAGAAGCCGATGACGGCAGCGGGGATGGGGTCTATAAACACATTCATTGCGGGCAAGCCATAGAACACGATGGCAAGCTGCACCACCATTGGCGTGCCGCGAATAATGGAGATATACACTTTCAACACCGCCAACACGATGCGGTGCAACCAGCCGCCGCGCGGCATCACGCGCACGAGCGCAACGGCGGTGGCAATCATCATGCCGAACACAAACGATGCCAAAGCCAGCGGCACAGAAACCATAAAGCCCGATTTCACCAACGGCACAAACGCGTCCATAACCAACTGGGCGCGTTGTGGGGTCATAAAGGGCAGATTTTGCAGGAAATTATTTAACACTGATGTCTTTTCCGAAGAATTGTTCGCCCAGTTTTTTCAAGGTGCCATCGGCTTGCAGCTCTTTCATTGCGCCGCTGAATTTGGCGATGGCTTCGTCGTTGCCTTTGTTGGTAATCAAACCTGAGCCAACGCGTTCTTCTTTGGGCGCGTGCCACACGATTTTCACATTGGCGGTGGCGTTTTTCTTCAAATAATCCAACACGGCAAGCTCATCGTTGAGCGTGGCATCGGCGCGTTTTTGTTCAATCAGCGTGAGCGATTGCGCCAAGCCATCCACGGGCACCAACTCCGCGCCTGCTTCTTTGGCTTTTTCGCCAAAATTGCTGGTGAGCGATTGCGCGGTTTTCACGCCTTTAATATCGGCGGGGCTTTTGATTTTGTTGTCGTCTTTGCGCACCACCAACACCGCGCCGCTCCAACTGTATGGCTCGGATTTGTCAAACGTGGCTTGGCGTTCGGGCGAAGTTAAGCCTACTTGGTTGGCGACTACGTCAAAGCGACCTGCTTTTAAGCCTGCCATCATGCCGTCCCATTGGGTTTCGCGAAATTCCACTTTAACGCCTAATTTTTCGGCAACGGCGCGGGTTACTTCCACATCGTAGCCTGTGAGTTTGCCGTCTTTGTCGTGGTAGCTAAATGGCGCGTAAGTGCCTTCTGTGCCCACGGTAATCGTGCCTTTGTTGTTGATGCGCTCAATCAGGCTGCCTTGTGGATTGGCGGCGGGGGTGGCATCGGATATGGCTGGCACGCTGCTGGTTGCGCTGCTGGCGGCGGGGGCATTGTTTGGACTGGCGGTTTGGGCATTGTTGGCGGGTTCGCCACCGCAGGCGGCAAGCAGCAACAGGGCGGCGACGGAAAGGAGGGTTTTGGTCATGATGGGTGTCCTATTGTTAATAAGAACCCATGTTCATAAGCAGCATAGCCAAGTTTTTATTCATTTTGGTGCGGATACAAGGCGAGTTTCAAGCCAATAGCGAGACTATTGGCGCAGGAACTCAACGCCGTAGCCGTGCCAAAAGGGATAAAAAAATGGCTATGATGCTTGTGAATATGGGTTCTAATGTAAAGCGGCGCATTCTACTTTAAAAATGGCTTTTGCCAAAGAATTGCGGGTTATATCTGTTAGACAGTTTCAGGCTGCCTTGATGTGTTTGGTTTAAGGCAGCCTGAAACCTTGTTATTATTCTGTTTTTTGTTTACAGGACAACAGACCATGCAAGAAATCGCCACCAACGAACTCAAAGGCAAACGCGGTTTGCAACGGATTATCAACGCGGCGGGCTATTCCAAAGATGGCTTAATCGCGGCATATCGCCATGAGGCGGCATTTCGGCAGCTGGTGTGGCTGCACGCGGTGTTGTTGATTGCGCTGTGGTGCGTGGATGTGGAACCTGCGATGCGGATGATTTTACTGGCGGCTTCGTTTGTTTCGCTGATTGTGGAATTGCTGAACTCGGGCATTGAGGCGGTGGTGGACGATATTTCGCTGGAAATCCGCCCGCTGGCAAAACGTGCGAAAGATGTGGGTTCGGCGGCGCAAATGCTGGCTTTAACCATGCTGGTGATTTTGTGGGCGATGGCGTTATGTCTGTAAATATAAACATGAATTTGGAGACCGCCGCGCTGCCTGTATTCCGCCTGATGGGCATGGCGATACCAATTAGCTTTACCCGCGAGGCGAAGGATATTGAGCTGGCGTAGGAGCGGTGGCACAGCGGCAGCCTGAAAAGCCAAAATCAAACCCAACCGCCCGCGCCCATATTCACAACCCACTCTCACAGCAACCCCTTTTTCAGGCTGCCTCACCCCTTTCCGCCCCGCCCAATAGGCAGCCTGAAAACCAATAAAAGGATTTCCCCATGTCCCGCCTAGCCCCCCTCTTCACCCCTGCCCACATCGCCATCATCGGCGCATCCGACCGCATCGGCAGCATCGGACGGCAAGTCTATACCCAGCTCGCCGCCCTGCCCCAATTCCAAAGCGTTATTCCCATCAACCCCAACCACAAAACCATCGGCGGGCAAAAATCCTATGCCAACCTCAGCGAAGCCGCCAGCGAACACACCATCGATTTAGCCATCATCGTGCTATCCGCCGACAAACTCGCCGCCATCATCCGCGAAGCCGCCAAAATCCACCTGCGCCATCTTATCCTGATTAACGAGCTAGACTCCGCCCCCAGCGCATGGCGCAACAAACTCAACCGCGCCGCCGAAGCCGCCCGCAAAGCCCGCATCAACCTGATTTCCCTGCCCAGCAACAGCCTGCCCGAACTCTTCAAGCAGCCTGAAAACACCCCCAAAGCCTGCGCCTACATCGGGCAATCCACCAGCATCGCCGACTGCGTTGCCCGCTACGCCCAAGAGCGCGACATCACATTCAGCCGCTTTCTCACCCTCAACACACAAAACTACCCCGTCAGCACAGGGCAAATCATCGACCACATCGCCGCCGAAACCAGCAGCACCGCCTTGCTCGTGCACATCAGCACGCTCAACGACAACCTGCGCGAGCTCATCAGCGCACTCACCGCCGCCGCCCGCCGCAAGCCTGTGGTCGTACTCATCACGCTACACGACGCCAACCCCCAAGCCGAAGCCCTACTGCTGCAAGCCTTAGAACGCCAACACATTCTCATCGCCCACACCCTAGAACAATTTTTCAGCGCCGCCAAACTCATCCACACAGGCATCATCGGGCGCGGCAAACGCATCGCCATCATCAGCAACAGCCCCCAAATCAGCACCCTTGCGCTCAAAACCCTGCACCGCAAAACCGACCTCCAACTCACCGAACCCCAAGCCCACACCATCCGCAGCATCAGCAAATACTTGCCCTACAAACCGAGCCACCACAATCCCCTTTACCTGCCCACCGATGCCCTGCCCCCCGCTTTTCAGGCTGCCACCGCCCAATACCTGCAAGACGACCACATTGATGCCATCTTCATCATCTACGCAGGGCAAAACACCGCCGAAAGCCACCAAGTTGCCCAAATGGTCTCCGCGCTGCAAAAAAACAGCCGCAAACCCCTGCTGCTCGTATGGCTCGGCAGCGCAGACACCCCCCAAGTCCGCGCACTATTCAACCAACGCAAAACCCTACACTTCAAGC
>CAUVGV010000159.1:0-5895 GCA_963551505.1 uncultured Kingella sp. | reverse complement strand
CATGCCTGTTACCGCTTCTGCCCCTATGGGCACATCCGTAGCATCGCAACCTGCCTTGCCACAAGCTACAACGCCTGCGGCTGCTAGCCAAGCTGCATTGGCACCCGCTGCATCAGCCAGCGAAACTATTTCAGCTAGCGCAGTGGCTGTTGCACCTTTGGCAACCAGCGCAGCAACAGCGAATGAACCTGCTCAACCCGCCAGCGAACCCGCTGCAAAACAAGAAACCAGCAAAAAGGCAGAGCTTGCTAAAAGCAAAGCCAAAGCCGATGCCCATAAAAACAACGCCAGCAAAAGCAAAAACGTCAAACCCGCTGGCAAGCAAGACAAAAAATAAACTTTACGCCGACATGGTGAAATTGGTAGACACGCTATCTTGAGGGGGTAGTGAGCCTAGCTCGTGCGAGTTCAAGTCTCGCTGTCGGCACCAAATCCAAAAGCAGCTATTTTTAGCTGCTTTTCCTTTATCCATTTTCAGGCTGCCTCATGCCGCTCTTTTTAAGGATTATTTATGTATTTCGTAGACCGCAGCGCGGTGGTGCTCAAACCCACCGAACATTTCCTCGCATGGCTGAACAACTCGCAAGAGGATATGCCCGATTTGACGCTCGCCCAGTTGCGGACTAATTGCAGCGTGTTTTTGATTCCCGTGTTTGAAGAACCCGAAGAAGCAGTGGCGTATTTTGACGAGCGCTATTTGGGCATTTTCAAAGCCGAGCTGGCGGGCTGGACGTTAGACGAATCCACCTATCCGAAAAACTTGGATTTGGAAACGTTTTGGCAGTTTTTTGAGCTGGAAGTGCACGATTCGGTGCTGGATTTGGAAGAGGCGGAACTGCAAATCACGCCCGTGTTTGACAACATGGCGTAGCGGCGATGCAGGCGTTTCGCGCGGATTTTGTTCCCTCCCGCATCCAGCGCGGCTTGGCTTTGGGCTATGCCGCGCTGTTGGTTGGGGCGGTGTGCGCTTATTTTTCAGGCTGCCTGAAATGGGCTTTGCTAGCGGCGATTGCGGCGTGCGGCACGTGGGCGACATGGCGCAAACCGCGTTACGATGTGAAACGTTTGATGGTGGATAATCAGGGTTTTGCGGCGGTGTTTATCGGCGATGAAGCCTTTGCCGCGCAGCCGATTTCAGGCTGCCTTGCCACGCGCTGGGTGTGTTTTATCCATTGGCAGACGATGGATGCGGCGTTTTGGCAATGCGTGTTTTACGATGCAACGGATGCAGCAACGTTTCGCCGACTGCGGCTGTGGTTGGAATATGGGCAGCCCACGCGGGCGCAGATTAAGCGGCGCACGGGAATGGAGATTGGCGTGCGCAAACGGCGCAAGGGGATTTTTTGATGACGCAGTATAAAAGGCAGCCTGAAACGCTATTCAACGGGAGCAAAATATGAAAGACGAACCGTCTTGCATACTGGTGAGTGCGTGCATTTTGGGCGAAAACTGCAAATTCAACGGCAAGAACAATTACAGCGCACGCGCGGTGGCGTATTTGGCGGGGAAGAAAGTATTGCCGATTTGTCCCGAAATATTGGCAGGCTTGCCCACGCCGCGCGAACCTGCGGAACTCATCAACGGCAGGGTAACGGAATGCTCGGGGCGCGATGTGCACGAGATTTACCAGCACGGGGTGGCGCAAGCCATTGCAGCGATTGGGCAGCGCAAGATTAGCCATGCGGTGTTGCAATCGCGCAGCCCAACCTGCGGTGTAAATTGTGTGTACGATGGCTCGTTTACGGGGAAGCTGGTGGCGGGCAGCGGGTTGTTTGCACAGCGGCTGCGCGAGTTGGGGATTGAGGTGGTGGATGTGGAAGATGTGTAGTGTGAACAATAAAAGGCAGCCTGAAAACGAATATACGCTTTTCAGGCTGCCTTTGTTTAGGAATACAGTAAGCCAAAATAAAAACAGCATAAGTAGGGTGTGGCTTTGCCACGCACCATCAAGCATTGCTAAACGGTGCGTAACAAAACCGCACGCCCTACTTGCGATAAAAGGCAGCCTGAAAACGCTATTTGCAATGTGGTTTTAGCTTCGCTGAAACTCACTTCGCTCGTTTTCAGGCTGCCTTTTATTGCGCAACCAACTACGCTTCCACGCCAAAATTGCGTTGCAGCAAGGCGCAGGTGCGCCGTTCTCTGCCGCGACGGCGGCTGCTGGTGCGTGGGGGGATGCTGCTGGCATCCACGGTGGGGATTTCTTGATTGCGATTGTTGCGCTCGTTGCGCGACGTGCGGCGGTCGTTTTTCTCGCTGCGTTCTGGTGGCTCGCGGTCGTTGCGGCGTGATGATGGGCGCGCGCTGTTTTCGTTTTTCAGGCTGCCTTCTGCTTGTGCTTGTTCCCAGCGTGGCTCAAAGCCTTCAATGCGCGAAATCGGCAGCTCGTTGCCAGTTAGGGCTTTGATGGCTTCGTACATTTTTTGCTCGGTCTCGTCCATCAGCGAAATCGCCACGCCGTCTGCGCCTGCGCGTCCCGTGCGCCCGATGCGGTGCACATAATCCTCGGCTTGGGTGGGCATTTCGTAGTTCACCACAAACGGCAGCTCGGCGATGTCCAAGCCGCGCGCGGCAACGTCGGTGGCCACCAACACGCGCAGTTCGCCTGATTTAAACTGGTTGAGCACATCCAGCCGCGTTTGCTGCGATTTGTCGCCGTGAATGGCGTTAGCAGACAAGCCGCGGCGTACCAAATCGCGCGCCACTTGGTCGGCAGACTGTTTGGTTTTGCAGAACACGATGACTTGGTTCATGTTCAAATCCACAATCAGCCGCTCCAACAGCTCGCGTTTGCGGTAGCTGTCGATGGAGATGACGTGCTCTTCCACGTTGGCGTTGGTGGTGTTTTGCGCGGCAACTTCCACAATTTGCGGCGCGTTCATAAAGTCTTGCGCCAGCTTACGGATGGCGGGGGCGAAGGTGGCGGAGAATAGCAGCGTTTGGCGCGGCTTGGGCAGCATTTGCATGATGGTGCGGATGTCGTCAATAAAGCCCATATCCAGCATGCGGTCGGCTTCGTCCAGCACCACGATTTCTACTTTGCTTAAATTAATGTTTTTTTGTTTAACGTGGTCCAGCAGCCGCCCAACGGTGGCGATGACGATTTCGCAGCCGGCGCGCAGCTCGGCGGTTTGCTTGTTCATGTTTACGCCGCCGAATAACACGGTGTGGCGCAGGGGCATATTTTTGATGTAGTTTTGCGTGTTTTGGTCGATTTGGTCGGCGAGCTCGCGCGTGGGCGTGAGCACCAGCATCCGCACGGGGTGCATGGCGGGCGATGCGCTGGCGTTGGCGTAGCGTTTCAGGCGTTCCAGACTGGGCAGCATAAAGGCGGCGGTTTTGCCTGTGCCTGTTTGCGCGGCGGCGAGCAAGTCGTGCCCTGCTAGGGCTTTGGGGATGGCGGCGGCTTGGATGGGGGTGGGGGTTTGGTAGTTTTGTTCGGCTAGGGCGGTGCAGATTTCGTGTCCTAAGCCCAGTTCGGTGAATGCGGTCATTTGGGTTCTTTCTGAATGCGGGTTTTCAGGCTGCCTCGGGATGCGTGCGATGCGCTGCGACAAAGGCAGCCTGAAAAGCCATAAATATTGTTATCCCTGCGCAGGCGTATCTTGCTGATGTGCGTAACTTGGTTGTCAAAACACGATGGGCTTGATTTTACCCAGATTGCCGCCTGCGCGGGAATGACGATGGTGGGATAGATGGGTGGGTTTGAAAAGATTTCAGTCTGAAAAATCAGGGGGCATTTTATCAAACATTCGCCGCTTGCTGCGAACGAGCTTGCTTTTTACGCGCTTTTCTATTGCGTTGCCCTGTTACTTGTTTTCAGGCTGCCTTACCTTTGCCCGCTAGTTGAGGCAGCCTGAAAATCTTTGCCAACCTTGTAATCAATGAAACGTTGGCGGCTCGCTGACATCTTTCTAATCAGTAAAGTTCTGTTGAATAGGCTATTTGGCGACGAACCGTCGCCGCTCCATTTCAGGTTTCAAGCTGCCTTTGCTTATCATCCAATTAAGGCAGCCTGAAAACCATTTTTCCACTAAAATCCCCCCTCCCATCCCATCCAACCGTAAAAAAATCATGGATTTAATCAAACTCATCTACACCCAGCACCGCCGCCCGTTTTTGCAAATGCTCGCGCTCACCACCCTATCAGGCGCGCTGGGCATTGGCATTTTGTCGTATATCAACCATCATTTGCTGCAAGGCAGCGGCAGCGGTTTGCTGCCCTTTTTGCTGCTGGTGGCGTTTTACTTTATCGCCGCCAATTATGCCCAAATCCGCCTCGCCAAAATCGGGCAGGATTTTGTGTGCCAGATGCAAACCCAGCTGGTTAAACGCATCATGGATTCGCACGAAGAACAAATCCAGCTCATCGGCAAGCCCAAAATCCTCGCCAGCCTCGGCAGCGACATCCGCAGCCTGTCGTTCGCGTTTACACGGCTGCCCGAGCTGGTGCAAGGCGCATTGTTTGTTCTCGCCTGCTGCGCCTATATGCTCGCGCTGTCGCCCAAACTGTTCGCCGTTACCCTGCTGATGCTGATGCTGATGATAGCGGGCACCCATTTTGTTGTACAACGCCATTTCGCCAGCTTCCGCCAAATGCGCCGCAGCGAAGACGAAATCCAACGCCACTACGAAACCAGCCTCAACGGCCACAAAGAACTCACCCTCAACCGCTACCGCGCCGAACGCTTCTACCAGCAAGAATTTCTGCCCACCGCCGCCGAACGCCGCGACACCCACATCCGCGCCGATGCTTATCACGCCCTCGCCCTCAACTGGGGCAACAGCATCATGCTCGCCACCGTCGGCATCATCTACTACCTCGCCAGCTACCACGGCTGGGCAAGCAACACCGATGCCGCCGCCCTCACCCTAACCCTGCTGTTTATGCGCGCCCCGCTTTCCTCCGCCGTCAGCGCATTCCCCCTGCTCGCCCAAAGCAAAGTCGCCCTGCAAGCCCTCGCCGATTTAGGGCTTGCCGACTACGCCACTCCCTTCCACAGCCCTTTCAAGCTGCCTGAAAACTGGCGCACCATCCGCCTAGAAAACCTCACCTACGCCTACCCCCAGCAAGGCGGGCAAACCTTCGCCCTGCAACCCATCAACCTCACCATCCACCGCGGCGAAACCCTGTTTCTCATCGGCGGCAACGGCTCAGGCAAATCCACCCTCTCCATGCTGCTCGCCGGGCTGTACACCCCCACATCAGGCAAAATCTTTGTGGACGACATCGAAATCACCGCCGAAAACCGCCCCGCCTACCGCCAACTGTTCGCCAGCGTGTTCACCGACTTCCATATTTTTGAACAACTGGTGGACGGCATCGGTGCAGACGCCGCCCAAGCCCAAATCGCCCACTGGCTCGACCATTTGCAACTAGACGAAAAAGTCAAAATAGAACAAAACCGCATCCTCAACAGCAAACTCTCGCAAGGGCAAAAAAAACGGCTCGGCTTACTCGCCGCCGCGCTGGAAAACCGCAGCATCATCATCCTAGACGAATGGGCCGCCGACCAAGACCCGCAATTTCGCCGCATTTTCTACGAACAACTGCTGTCCCTGCTCAAACAAAGCGGCAGCACCATCTTCGCCATCAGCCACGACGACAAATATTTCCACCACGCCGACCGCATCATCTCCATGAAACAAGGCGTGTTAAGCGAATTGGATAGCGAAACAGCGAAAACGGTGGCGGATGAACACAGCCGCGCGGAGTGAACGCAGAACTTACCGCCCTGCCCTGCGCCCGTATTGCACGATGGAAAGGCAGCCTGAAACGGATAATGATTTTCAGGCTGCCTTTATCCTACCGATATTTAATATATTGATTTATTTTAATAAATTTGATTTGCATATATATATATATAATTTACGCTTTTCCTCAACCTAGACGGA
>CAUVGV010000158.1:0-5958 GCA_963551505.1 uncultured Kingella sp. | reverse complement strand
CGCGCTCGTTGCAAAATGGGCGCATTTTTTTGTCTTTGCTAAGCATAAACAGCCTGCGGAGCGGAATTGCGAAGCTAAAAACAAAATGGAACGGCGACAGCTTGTAGCTAAATGGTTTATTCAACAGGATTTTATGGGTTTGAACAATGTCGGCAAGCCGCCGATGCGCCACCCACCCATTGCCAACCCACCTCACCAAGGCAGCCTGAAAACGAGTTCACGCGCTTATGCAACGCCAAACCGTTTTCAGGCTGCCTTTGGCGTTTCCGCGCAAGCATCCACCCGCCCTACTCTGTTCAATACCTTGCCATAGCGGGTTCAATTTCCCGCGCCCACGCCTCTATGCCGCCCGCCAAGTTATACAGCTCCTCAAAGCCCACGTGTTCCAAGAAGCGGGCAACGTTAAGGCTGCGCAAGCCGTGATGGCAATAGACGATAATCGCCACGCCGTCGGGCAGTTCGTTTTGCCGCAAGGGAATCAGGTTCATCGGAATGTGTGTGCTGTGGGCGATTTGGCAGATTTGCGTTTCGCCCTCTTCGCGCACGTCCAGCAAAAGCGTGTCGGGGCGTTGTTGCAACAGGGTTTGCGCTTGTTGCGGGGTGAGTTGAGTAATCATAGGTAGGCAGCCTGAAAACGTAAAAGGGGGCGAGTGTAGCGCAAAAGGGGCGTAAAATCTGCATCTTTTGCAAGGCAACGGCAGCAAGGGTTGGCGGGCGGATGCCGCCATGTGTTTTGGGGCGAGCAATCGTGTACCGTAAATCCTTTTTCAGGCTGCCTCTAATGGCACGATTTGAGGCAGCCTGAAAACATCAACCAACAGAAAGGACAAAATCATGCAGCCAGTCCCACAAAATATGGCGCAATTTTTCAGCGAAAACCATGTGGTCAGCATCGCCACATCTTCGCCGCAAGGGCTGTGGAGCGCGTGTTGTTTTTATGTGTTTGACGCGGAAAACGCGCAGTTAATTGTGTTCACCGCGCGCACCACGCAACACGGCGCCAACATGGCAGCGCAGCCCAATGTGGCGGGCACAATTGCGGGGCAGCCGCACAGCATCGCCAAAATCAGCGGCATCCAGTTTACCGCGCAGGCGGTGTTGCTCAACGACGATGCCGCAAGCAGTCGCGCCAAAGCCTTGTTTTACAAGGCGCATCCTGCCGCCCGCGCGATGAACAGCGATGTGTGGGCGTTGCGCTTGGCAACGGTTAAATTTACCGACAACAAGCTGGCTTTCGCCAAAAAAACGCTGTAGCAGCGCGATGAGGCAGCCTGAAAACGGGTTTACAATCCCCAAACGCTTAATGCTCTAAACACATGGCGGCAACAGAATGCCATGTTTTTAGAGCATTAAGCATTTGGCAATTTGCCCGCTTAAATGGCGGTTGAATGGTTTTCAGCCGCCAGATTTGTTGCTAATATTGCCCACTACATCGCACTACATTTCAGGCAGCCTGAAACAAAGTTTTGCGATGCAACAACCGCAAAATCATCACACGCAAGGAGCACTTCATGTCTTCATCTACCCTTATCCCCAAACTGCAAGAAATCGTTGGCAGCCAACACGTCCTCACCGACCCCGCGCAAACCCTGCCCTTCCGCGAAGGCTACCGCTTCGGCTCGGGCAACGCGCTCGCCGTGGTGCGCCCCGCCACGCTGTTGGAGCAATGGCGCGTGCTGCAAGCCTGCGTGGAAGCAGGCGTCATTGTGATCAGCCAAGCCGCCAACACAGGGCTAACAGGCGGCTCAACCCCCAGCGGCAACGATTACGACCGTGACATCGTTATCATCAACACCATGCGCAACGACGGCATTCAGCTCATCAACAACAACGAACAAGCCGTTTGCCTACCCGGTTCCACGCTCAACAAACTGGAATTGCTGCTCAAACCGCTCGGGCGCGAACCGCACAGCGTGATTGGCTCATCGTGCATCGGCGCGTCTATTGTGGGCGGCGTGTGCAACAACTCTGGCGGCGCGCTGGTGCAACGCGGCCCCGCCTACACCGAAATGGCGTTGTACGCGCAAATCAACGCAGCGGGCGAATTAGAACTGGTAAACCATTTGGGCATAGATTTGGGCGACACGCCCGAAGAAATTTTAACCAACTTGCAAGGGCATCATTACCAACGCAAAGACATCAGCGCAGGCGGCAAAGGGCACGACCATGCCTATTGCAACCATGTGCGCGAAATTGATGCCGACACGCCTGCTCGCTTCAACGCCGACCCCGCGCGGCATTACGAAGCATCGGGTAGCGCGGGCAAACTTGCCGTGTTCGCCGTGCGCCTAGACACCTTCCCCGCCGAAACGCAAACCGCCGTGTTCTACATCGGCACCAACGACACCGCCGTGCTCACGCAAATCCGCCGCGATATGCTCGGCAGCTTCCAAACGCTGCCCGTGTCGGGCGAATACATCCACCGCGAAGCGTTTAACATCGCCGAAGTGTATGGCAAAGATATGTTTTACGTGATTAAACACGCCGGCACGCACAACCTGCCCAAACTGTTTGCCGCCAAAGACAAAGCCGACCGCATCGCCAAAAAAATCCCCTTTCTGCCGCAGCATTTTGCCGACCGCTTTTTGCAATTCGCATCCAAACTTTTGCCGCAGCATCTGCCGCAAATCATGCTGGATTACCGCGACCGCTATGAGCATCATTTAATCGTGAAAGCAGGCGGCGACGGCGTGGCCGAAACGCGCGAATATTTGCGCCAATTTTTCAGCGATCCGAACAAAGGCGGCTATTTTGAATGCGATGCCGCGCAAGCGCAGGCGGCCATGCTGCACCGTTTTGCCGTAGCCAGCGCAGCCGTGCGCTATCGCGCGGTGCATCACAATGAAGTGGAAGACATTGTTGCGCTGGACATCGCGCTGCGCCGCAACGACCGCGATTGGCTGGAAGTGCTGCCTGAAAGCATCAATGGCAAACTGAGCCACAAGCTGTATTACGGGCATTTCTTCTGCCACGTTTTCCACCAAGATTACATTGTGAAAAAAGGCAACGACTGCATGGCGTTGGAACACGAAATGTGGCATCTGCTGGACGAGCGCGGCGCGCAATACCCTGCCGAGCATAACGTGGGACATTTGTATGTGGCGAAACCCGAGCTGAAATCGTTCTATCGCCGGCTTGACCCGACCAACAGCTTTAATGTGGGCATTGGGCAAACCAGCAAGAAAAAGGGCTGGGACGAATAGCGCGATGCGGTTAAGGCAGCCTGAAAACGGTATTTTGTGTTTTCAGGCTGCCTTAGCCCGTTTGAATGATGATGAAAGGCAGCCTGAAACGGCTACGCCCCGCCAAACAAAAACAGCCAAAGCGCATTGCCTTGGCTGTTTTTTTAACGAAGATTAATGGGCCGCAGGGGCTTGCGGTGCAATTTTTACTGCGGGCACGGCTTGTTGTGGCGCGGGAGCGACGGCGGCGGGCGCAGTTTCCATGGTTTGTGGCGCGTCTTGGGCTACGGATTTGCCTTTTGCAGCCTTGCCTTTCAGGGCTTTGCCTTGTGTTTTTGCAACTGCGTGGTTCGTGCTTTTGTGCGATGCTTTGCCTGCGTGCCCAGCAACAGGCGCGGCAACGGCGGCAAAAGAAGTGGTAATGGCTAAGAGTGCGAGAACTTTTTTCATAAGTACATCCTTAATATGAGTTTTCAAAAACACTTGACCTTGATGAAAACCAATCCCAATCAAGACCAAGTGCGGGCAGTCTAACAAAGCAAATCGGGGCTGTCAGCCTACTTTAAAAAATTAAACGTTTCTTTTCAGGATTTAATCACTGTAAAGATGGGCGGGGCGCGGCAGTTTGTTTACAAGATAACGCATTGAAATGCAATCAATAAAAGGCAGCCTGAAATGTTAGGCTGGGTGTAAAACGTGGTTAGCTTATATATAGACGTGTAAACCACCGCGCTTTATCCGCAAAAAGCCCCACAAAAAAGGGCGGAACACTCCACCCTTTTGTGTTTTCAGGCTGCCTATTGGGGCTTATTTGGCTGGCGACTGCCCTTTCACAATGCTTAACCCTGCGGAAATCAAACCGCCCAAGTCTGCCACGTTGGCAGGCATAATCACGGTGTTGCTTTCTTTGGCGAGCTTGGCAAAGGCTTCCACATATTGCTCCGCCACTTTCAGCTTCACGGCTTCATCGCCGCCCGGTTCTTGGATGGCGGCGGCAACGGTGCGGATGGCATCCGCGCTGGCTTGGGCAACAAGGCGCAGGGCTTGGGCTTCGCCCTCAGCGCGGTTGATTTGCGCCACTTTTTCGCCCTCGGAAGCGTTCATCGCGGCTTGCGCTTCGCCCTCGGATTTTTTGATTTCGGCTTCGCGCTCGCCTGTTGCCAAGTTGATTTGCTCGATTTTCAAGCCTTCGGATTGGGCGATGCGGGCACGTTTTTCGCGCTCGGCGGTGATTTGCGCCTGCATGGAGCGCAGGATTTCTTGCGGTGGCACTAAATCTTTGATTTCGTAGCGCAATACTTTCACGCCCCACGACACGGCGGCTTCATCCAGCGCGGCAACCACGGTGCGGTTGATGTCGTCGCGTTCCTCAAAAGTTTTGTCCAATTCCATGCGCCCGATGACTGAACGCAGGGTGGTTTGGGCAAGCTGGGTGATGGCGAGGATGTAGTTGCTAGAACCGTATGACGCGCGTTCGGGGTCGGTTACTTGGAAATACAAAATGCCGTCCACCGTAAGCTGGGTGTTGTCGCGCGTGATGCAGACTTGGCTGGGCACATCCAGCGGGATTTCTTTGAGCGAATGGCGGTAGGCAACGCGGTCAAGAAAGGGCACGAGGATGTTTAGCCCCGGGGCGAGCGTGGCGTGGTATTTGCCCAGCCGCTCAACAATCTGCGCTTCTTGTTGCGGCACAACTTTAAACGCTTTGAAGCCGATGATAATCAGAGCAATCAAAATAGCAACAGGGAGCGTGAGACTTGTCATCATAAGAGTTCCTTTCTTGGGTTGAGTTGAGGGAGGGGATTTCAGGCTGCCTTTCTGCGCCATCCATAGGCAGCCTGAAAACAGATTTACGCCGATTAAGCCAAAGGTTCAATCAACAATGTGATGCCATCTTTGCCGCAAATGCGGGCGTTGTCGCCCATTTGAAAATGCGCGGTTGGGCGGGCGGCGCGGGCTTCCCATGTAGTGCCGCGATAAAACACGCGCCATGCGCCGCCTGATAGCGGCTGTTCAATTTGCACCACGCTGCCGATGTCCAAATCGTTGTGTTGCTGCAAGGCTTTGTTTTTGGGCGATTTGCCGCGCAAACGGTAAACGTATAACGTGCCCACCGCCGATAAAAATGCCGCCACCAGCATACTCGCCACCGCGCTGGCGTTGAACAGCCACGCGGTTAGCCCCGCGCCTGCCAATGCGGCGGATAACACCAGCAAATACACCGTGCCGCTAAACAGCTCCAACATAAAAACAGCCACGGCGGCAATCAGCCAATAAGTCCAAAGAGCCATGATTTTTCCCTTTTTTGATGGGGTTACGATGCGGCATCCTGCGTTTCAGGCTGCCTTAAAGCGTTGGCATTAGGCTTCCACCACTTCCACGCTGTGCGTAATCGGCGCGATTTTGCTCATCATCACACACGCCGAGCAATCGTGCGCCAACGAATCGGCGATGATTTGGTTTACCTGCGCCGTGTCCAAACCGCGCCCCAGCACCTTGTAATGCACATGAATTTTGGTGAACACTTTGGGCGCAGTCGCCGCGCGTTCCGCCTCCACGCTCACAATGCAATCCACAAAGCCCGCTTGCGTGCGCAACGCGCTGGATACGTCCACGCTGGTGCAGCCCGACATCCCCATCAGCATCACTTCCAACGGGCTTGCCCCGCGCTTCCAGCCCTCGGCGGCGGGCGTGCCATCCATCACAATGCTGTTGCCGTGTTCGTTGGCGGATACAAAAGTTTTATTGCTTAACCATTGAGTTGTGATTTTCATGA
>CAUVGV010000157.1:0-5969 GCA_963551505.1 uncultured Kingella sp. | reverse complement strand
TCAGGCTGCCTCAATGATGGATGGCAAAGAAAACGTTATTTGCTCATTTTCAGTTTTTGCCACAGCGCGGTGGTTTGTTTTTTCGCCTCATCCGACATTTGCGGCATCACAAAGCCATCCGCCATATCTTGCGCGGTGGGGAAAATGGAGCGGGTTTCCACCAATTTTTTGTCCATTTTTTCACGCGCGGGCAAGCTGGCGGGGGCGAAAGTTACCGCAGCGCCGTTTTTAGCCGCCACTTCGGGGTCAAGCGTGTAGTTAATGTATTTATGCGCGTTGGCAACGTTTTTCGCATCTTTGGGGATGACCCAAGATTCCACCCAAAAGCCCATGCCTTTGGGGGTGAGCACTTCAATGCCTACATTGTTTTTCACTTCTTCGCTGCGGGCTTTGGCAAGGTTCAAATCGCCGCCGTTGCCTGCCACCAAGCAAATATCGCCGCGCGCCAATTCGTCGATATACGATGCGCTGAACCGTTTCACATCGGGGCGGATGGCTTGCAACACGGCGGCTGCGGCTTCAATGTCGGCGGGGTTGCTGCCTTTGGGGTCTTTGCCAAGATAGTTCAACACGATGGGGAACATTTCGCTGGGCGTGTCCCACAGCGCGATGCCGCAAGATTTGAGCTTGTGCGTGTATTCGGGTTTAAACATCAAATCCCATGCGTTGTCGGGCAGTTTGCCGCCCAGCAATTCTTTGCCTTTGGTGGTAATCGCCAAGGTGTTCACGCCTGAGAAATAAGGAACGGCGTATTCATTACCAGGGTCGGCTTGTTCCAGCAATTTCAGCAGGGCTGGGTCAATGTTTTTGTAGTTAGGGATTTGGGATTTGTCAATTTTCTGATAAGCACCCGCTTTGATTTGGCGGGGCAGGAATGCGATGCCGGGCACGCCCAAGTCGTAGCCAGATTTGCCGGTGAGCATTTTGGCTTCAAGGGTTTCGTTGTTTTCATATAGGTCGTAGGTTAAATCTAGGTTGTTGGCTTTTTTGAAGTCTTCAACGGTAGATTCGTCCACATAGTTTGACCAGTTGTAGATGTTGAGCGCGTTGGTGGCAGGCGCGCTGGCTGTTGGGGCTGCGCCTGATGCGTTGCTGTTTTGCGCTGGGGCGTTGTTGTTTTCGCCGCCGCAGGCAGCCAAGGCAAGCAATAGCACGGTGCTTAACAGTGTTTTTTTCATTATCTTATCTTCTCGTTAAAAGTGGTTAAAAAAGGAAGCGGCATTGTAAAGGCGTTATGCTTAAAATTCAATCAGTTTTGATGGATGCGATACGGTTTCAGGCTGCCTATGTGGTTGTGTAATATTGTCTAACGCGGTAAACTTGCCAGCTTAATTGAATAAAACAATCAAAAACATGAAATCTGCCTTTGATTTGAAATCTGCCCGCTTGGAAGCCTTTACGCTGCGCTTGTTTACGGCGGATTTGGCGGCGATTGCTGCGCTGCTGGATGAGAAAGCGGCGCAGTATGCCAAGTTTGCCAATATGCCGTTTATCTTGGATGCCACGCGGTTGAATCGGGCGGATGCGCTGGATTGGACGACGTTGCTGGAAACGTTTGCGGCGCGAAATGTGCGCGTGGTGGCGTTGAAACACGCGAAAAAAGATTGGTCGGAGCAGGCAAGGGCGGCGGGTTTGCTGTGGCTGGACGATGGCAAGAAAGCCAATAGGCAGCCTGAAAACAAGGCGGGCGACGTTGCACAGGATGGCGCAAGCCAAACCAGCGATGATGTGGCTGCGGCAGCGCAAGCGGGGGAACAAGCGGATGGCAAAACGGCAACCGATGGGCAGCCTGAAAACAATAGGCAGCCTGAAAACGCCCCGTCTGCCGCGCCATCAAACGAAGCAGCGGATGAACACGCCGAAGCGCAAGCAGCAGAAAACAACACCACGCAGCCTGAAACCCAACAACTCCCCGCCCGCAAAACGGTAGTCGTTACCTCGCCCGTGCGCACGGGGCAGCAGGTTTACGCCGAGCAGGCGGATTTGGTGGTGCTGGGCGTGGTGAGCGAGGGGGCGGAGATTATTGCCGATGGCAATATTCATGTGTACGCGCCGATGCGCGGACGTGCGCTGGCGGGCGAATCGGGCGACACAACGGCGCGGATTTTCTTGCAATCCATGCAGGCGGAATTGGTTTCCATTGCGGGCATTTACCGCGTGTTTGAACAGGATTTGCCGCCGTCTTTGCACAAAAAGGCGGTGCAGATTGAATTGCAAGACGATGAGCGTTTGGCGATTTTGGCGATTAACGCCAATTAGCATCGCATTATTCGTTAGAGGCAGCCTGAAAACTAGGTTGAGCAAGCGGTTTGGGCAATATGGTTTTCAGGCTGCCTCTGGTTAAACAAAAAACTGATTTTCAGGCTGCCTCAAAGCCCTTGTTTTCAGGCTGCCTATCCTTTTCCCATCACTATCTAATCTGAAAGAGAGTATTCAAAGTGGCAAAAATTATTGTGGTTACATCAGGCAAAGGCGGCGTGGGCAAAACCACCACGTCCGCCAGCATCGCAACGGGTTTGGCGTTGCAAGGACACAAAACCTGCGTGATTGACTTTGACGTGGGCCTGCGCAATCTGGATTTGATTATGGGCTGCGAGCGGCGTGTGGTGTATGACTTGGTGAATGTGATTCAAGGCGAGGCCACCGCCATCCAAGCCCTGATTAAAGACAAGCATTGCGAAAACCTGTTTATTTTGCCCGCTTCGCAAACCCGCGATAAAGACGCGCTCACCAAAGAGGGCGTAGGCAAAGTGTTGAAAGAATTGGTGACCAATCTGAACTTTGAATTTGTGGTGTGCGATTCGCCCGCTGGCATTGAAACGGGCGCGCTGATGGCGCTGTATTTTGCCGATGAAGCCATCATCACCACCAACCCCGAAGTTTCTTCCGTGCGCGATTCCGACCGCATTTTGGGCATTTTGCAAAGTAAATCGCGCAAAGCCGAGCGCGGCGAAACGGTGAAAGAACATTTGCTGATTACGCGCTATTCGCCCGAGCGTGTGGCAAAAGGCGAGATGCTGTCGGTGCAAGATATTCAGGATATTTTGCGCATTCCGTTGATTGGCGTGATTCCCGAATCGCAAAATGTGTTGCAAGCGTCTAATGCGGGCGAGCCTGTTATCCATCAAACCGATGCGGTGGCGGCGCAAGCGTATCAAGATGTGGTGGCGCGTTTGTTGGGCGAAAACCGCGAAATCCGTTTCTTGGAAGCCGAGAAAAAAGGCTTCTTCCAGAAAATTTTTGGGAGATAAGCCATGTCGTTGATAGACCGTTTGTTTGGCAGAAAACCGCAAAGCGCGGCGGTGGCGCGCGACCGTTTGCAAATCATCATCACGCAAGAGCGTGCCAACCGCGAAACCGCCAGAACGCCTGATTATTTGCCCACGTTGCAAAAAGAATTGATGGAAGTGTTGTCTAAATATGTGAAGATTAAATTGGACGACATCAACATCACGCGCGAAGAGCAAGATGGCGTGGAAATGTTGGCGTTGAACATCACGCTGCCCGAAACCAAGCCCGAAGATGGGCAGCCTGAAAAACAAAAGGATAAGGCATGACTTTAACCGAGCTACGCTACATCGTTGCCGTGGCGCAGGAAAAGCATTTTGGACGCGCCGCGCAACGTTGCCATGTGAGCCAGCCCACGCTTTCCATCGCCATCAAAAAGCTGGAAGAAGAGCTGGGCTTGTCGCTGTTTGACCGCAGTAGCAACGAAGTGATGACCACCAATTCGGGCGCGCGCATTGTGGCGCAGGCGCGGCGTGTGTTGGATGAGGCGGAGGTGATTCGCTATCTGGCCAACGAGGAGCAAAGCCAGCTGGAAGGCAATTTCAAGCTGGGCTTGATTTTTACCGTTGCGCCGTATTTGCTGCCCAAGCTGATTTTATCCATGCGCCAAGTCGCGCCGAAAATGCCGCTGATGCTGGAAGAGAACTACACCGCCGCGCTCACCGAAATGCTCAAACGCGCGGATGTGGATGCGATTGTGGTGGCGGAGCCTTACGCGGAAACGGGCGTGGAAACGATACCGCTGTATGACGAGCCGTTTTTTGTGATTGTGCCCAAGGGGCATCGCTTTGAGGAACTGGATTCGGTTTCCACCAAAGACATCGCCGAAGAAAATGTGTTGCTGCTCACCGAGGGCAACTGCATGCGCGACCAAGTGTTGGGCTCGTGCAGCGAATTGGCGGCAAAACAGCGCGTGGCGGGGTTGGCAAACACGCTGCAAGGCAGTTCGCTGAACACGATTCGCCACATGGTGGCCAGCGGCTTGGGCATCAGCGTGTTGCCCTCCACCGCGCTCACAGATAACGACCATTTGCTGTTTTCTATTGTGCCGTTTGAAGCCCCCGCGCCCAGCCGCCGCATTGTGTTGGCGTATCGGCGCAATTTTGTGCGCCCGCAGGCGTTGGCGGCGATTGCGCAGGCGGTTAAGCTGGCGCAGTTGGCTGGGGTTACTTTTGTGGAGTGATGCTTGCGCTTGGCAAACAGAAAAAGGCAGCCTGAAAATGGTGTAACACGTTTTCAGGCTGCCTTTGAGTTGTGCGGATGAGTATTGTGCGGACGGATTAAATGGCGGCTTTGAGTTCACGCACCAACGCGCCCACGGCTTGCGCTTCGTTGCCCTGATGCGTTTCCACTTCTTTTACGATGCGACTGCCCACAATCACGGCATCGGCAACGGCGGCGATTTTGGCGGCGCTGGCGGCATCGCTGATGCCAAAGCCCACGCCAATCGGCAGCTTGATGTGTTGGCGCAGCACGGCGATTTTGGCGGCGACTTCATCGGTGTTGAGTTGCGCCGAGCCTGTTACGCCTTTGAGCGAAACGTAGTACACAAAGCCGCTGGCGTGTTGGGCGATGGCTTGCATCCGCGCTTCGCTGGTGGTGGGGGCAACGAGGAAAATGTTGTCAATATTGCGCTGTGCGAGGGCGGCTTGCAGCGGGGCGATGGTTTCAATCGGGTCGTCCACGGTGAGTACGCCATCCACGCCCGCTTCGGCGGCGGCTTGGGCAAAGGCTTCGTAGCCCATTTTGTGCACGGGGTTTAAATAGCCCATCAGCACAACGGGCGTGCGCGTGTTGCTTTGGCGAAATTGTTTAACAACCGCCAGCACATCGCGCAGGGAAACGTGTTGTGCGAGGGCGCGTTCTACTGCGCGTTGGATGGTGGGGCCGTCTGCCATGGGGTCGGAAAAGGGGATGCCGAGTTCGATGATGTCTGCGCCGTTTTCTGCCATGCTGTGCATCATGGCAAGCGTGGTGGCGAGATTGGGATCGCCTGCGGTGATGTAGGCAATCAGGGCTTTTTGGCTGCCCAGCTGGGCGAAAGTGGAAGCGATGCGGCTCATGGTGGGGCTTTCTGTGGATGTGAATAGGGAAGGGCGGATTATAGCAGCCTGAAAATGGGGAAACGAGTTTCGGCAGCTGCGGTGTTATGATGCGCATTTTTTGGAATGGAACACGATGACCAAACAAAATAAATGGCTGCTGGCGGCGGTGTTGCTGCTGGTGTTTGCGGGGCTAAAAGTGGCGATGCTGGGCTGGTGGCAAAGTAGGCAGCCTGAAAATGGGACAGCGGCGGTACAATGCGATGTGTTGGCGGCGGGTTGCCCGTTTTTGCAGGGGGCGACGCTGCGGCTGCGCGGTTTAACCAGCACCAAATCGGCGTTTAGCATAGAGGCAGATGGCGTACCCAGCGGCGTGCAATCGCTGTCGGCTTCGTTTCGCATGGATGGGATGGAGATGGGGTTTAACCGTTTTGATTTGGCGAAACAGGCGGATGGAAGCTGGCGGGCAGAGCGGGTGTATTTGCCGCTGTGCACGGCTGGGCGGCATGATTGGGTGGTGGTGTGGCAGGCGGATGGGGCGGCGTTTCAGGCTGCATTTAAAACGGAGTAGGGGGTAGCGATAAGCAGCCTTGCCCCTTTGTCCAAATCTTTGATTTGGGTATAAAGGGGTATACCGCA
>CAUVGV010000156.1:0-6028 GCA_963551505.1 uncultured Kingella sp. | reverse complement strand
ATCTTTGATTTGGGTATAAAGGGGTATACCGCAGCGCAACGCGCAAGGTTGAAAATGATTAAGCCCACGTTTTGCAGCCACGCGGGCAAACTCTGCTGCGAAGTAGGCGCGTATTGTGTGTAATTACATGTAGTTTGTCAATTCATTTTGAAAAGTTTTGTTAAAATTGACTACCAAGCCAAAACTCAATTACAACACAACCATTCGCGCCACACAGCGCAGATTACCGCCTTATCCGCCCTATCGTTTCGCCCGCCCTATTCTGTTTACCCATTTCGTGTTAACAAAACATAACGAACGCAGTTTCATTAAATTACAACATTTCATTACAAACAAAGGCAGCCTGAAAATGCCCACCGCCGATTTAAATGCCGATTTAAATGCCGATTTAGATTACATCACCCGCCTGCTAGACCACCTTTGGCTACAAGAACGCCTGTCGCAAAACACGCTTGATGCCTACCGCCGCGATTTAACCAAAATCGCCACGCGGCTATCAGCCGAACAAGGCAGCCTGAAAACCGCCGATGCCACGCAACTGGCTGCCGCGATTTACGTTGCCCACGAGCAGCCGCGCTCCCACGCCCGCGCCCTATCCGCCTGCAAACGGTTCTACGCATGGCTGGAAGACACCGAGCAGCGCAGCGACAACCCCTGCCGCGATTTGCGCACCGCTAAGCAAGCCCGCACCCTGCCGCCCATCATCACCGAGCAACACATCACCGATTTGCTCAACGCGCCCGACACCGAAACGCCGCACGGCCTGCGCGACAAAGCCCTGCTGGAACTCATCTACGCCACAGGCCTGCGCGTGAGCGAAGCAGTGGGGCTGCAATTAAACGAAATCAACCTGCAAAGCGGCATGGTTCGCACCATTGGCAAGGGCGACAAACAGCGCATCGTGCCGATGGGCGAAGAAGCCGTGTATTGGCTGGAACACTATCTGCACCGCGCCCGCCCCGCCTTGCTGAAAAACGCCCGCTGTGAAGCCGTGTTCGTGTCGCAAAAAAAAACAGGCATCAGCCGCCAACTGGCTTGGATGGCGGTTGCCCGCTACGCCGAGCAAGTAGGCATGCCGCATATTTCGCCGCACGACTTGCGCCACGCCTTTGCCACGCATTTGGTGAACCACGGCGCCGATTTGCGCGTGGTGCAAACGCTGCTCGGGCACGCCGACATCGCCACCACGCAAATCTACACCCACGTTGCCAACGAACGCTTGAAGCAAGTGGTGGACAAGTTTCATCCGCGCTCAAAAAGATAGGCAGCCTGAAAACGGGGTAGCGTGTTTTCAGGCTGCCTATTTACGTCTATGTTTTATAAGCGCGTTATACTTGACTAAATCACTCAGAAATAGCACAATCTCGCCCCACCAAGCCACAAGGAACACCCCATGAGATTAACCACCAAAGGACGTTTCGCCGTAACCGCCATGGTTGATTTGGCGATGAACGCGCAAAACAACGCCGTCAAACTCAACGCCATCAGCGAACGCCAAAAAATCTCACTTTCCTATTTGGAACAACTGTTCAGCAAGCTGCGCCGCGCAGGGTTAGTGGAAAGCGTGCGCGGGCCGGGCGGCGGCTATGTGCTGGGCAAACCCGCCGGCGAAATCAACATCGCCCAAATCATCACCGCCGCCGAAGACCGGCTGGATGCCACCCAATGCAGCGGCAAAGCCGACTGCCACGGCGGCGCACCCTGCATCACCCACAACCTATGGGAAAGCCTGAACCACACCATCCACAACCATTTGAGCAGCGTAACCCTCGCCCACCTCATCGCCCAAGACCAAACGCCCAAAGAACACGTGGTAACGCTCACCCATATCCACGTTTGAGGCAGCCTGAAAAGCGCAAAACCAACATATCAGCCCCCAAGGCAGCCTGAAACGACATACCTCAGTCAAACCGACAATCCCTTTTCACAACACAACCATAAGGAAACACACCATGACCACGCCCCAACGCCCCATCTACCTAGACTACGCCGCCACCACCCCGCTAGACCCACGCGTGCTGGAAAAAATGCTGCCCTATCTCACCGAAAAATTCGGCAACCCCGCATCCAGCAGCCACGCCTACGGCTGGGAAGCCGAAGAAGCCGTAGAAGAAGCCCGCGCCCACATCGCCGCGCTCATCAACGCCGACCCCAAAGAAATCATCTTCACCAGTGGCGCAACCGAATCCGACAACCTTGCCATCAAAGGCGCGACCCAGTTCTACAAAACCAAAGGCAAACACCTGATTACCGTTAAAACCGAACACAAAGCCGTGTTGGACACCATGCGCGAAATGGAACGCCAAGGCTTTGAAGTAACCTATCTGGGCGTAAAAGAAAACGGCCTGATTGATTTGGACGAACTCAAAGCCGCCATCCGCCCCGACACCATTCTGGTTTCCGTGATGTGGGTGAACAACGAAATCGGCGTCATCCAAGACATCCCCGCCATCGGCAAAATCTGCCGTGAGCATAAAATCGTATTCCATGTGGATGCCGCCCAAGCCTGCGGCAAAACGCCCGTGGACGTAGAAGCAGGCAATATTGACCTGCTATCCATGTCTGCCCACAAAATCTACGGCCCCAAAGGCATCGGTGCCTTGTATGTGCGCCGCAAACCCCGCGTGCGCCTAGAAGCCCAAATGCACGGCGGCGGACACGAGCGCGGCTTTCGCAGCGGCACCTTGCCCACCCACCAAATCGTAGGCATGGGCGAAGCCTTTCGCCTCGCCAAACAAGAATTAAACCAAGACATCACCCATGCGCTGAAACTGCGTCAAATCTTCCTAGACGGCATCGCGGGCATCGAAGAAGTGTATATCAACGGCGATTTGGAACACCGCGTCGCCACCAACTTGAACGTGAGCTTCAATTTTGTAGAAGGCGAAAGCCTAATTATGGCGGTGAAAGAAATCGCCGTATCCAGCGGCTCGGCTTGCACCTCTGCCAGCCTAGAACCGTCTTACGTTTTGCGCGCACTGGGGCGCAACGACGAACTGGCGCACTCATCCCTGCGCATCACATTCGGGCGCATGACCAGCGAAGAAGACATGAAATTCGCTGCCGAGTTGATTAAATCCAAAATCGGCAAACTGCGCGAATTGTCGCCGCTGTGGGAGATGTTTAAAGAGGGCGTGGATTTGGATACGGTGGAATGGGCGGCGCATTGATTCCGTAAGTTTCAGGCAGCCTGAAAACAAGCGAAGCGCATTTGACCGCAGCCAAAAGCAAAAACTTTATTCAACAACAAACCAAACAAGGAAACCAAAACCATGGCATACAGCAACAAAGTCATTGACCATTACGAAAACCCTCGCAACGTGGGCACATTCAACAAAGACGACAGCGATGTCGGCACCGGCATGGTGGGCGCGCCCGCTTGCGGCGACGTGATGCGCCTGCAAATCAAGGTAAACGATGCGGGTATCATTGAAGACGCCAAATTCAAAACCTACGGCTGCGGCTCGGCCATCGCATCTTCCAGCCTGATTACCGAATGGGTGAAAGGCAAAAGTTTGGATGATGCGCTCGCCATTAAAAACAGCGAAATCGCGGAAGAATTGGAATTGCCGCCCGTAAAAATCCACTGCTCTATTTTGGCAGAAGACGCGGTTAAAGCGGCAGTGGCGGATTATCGCAAAAAGCAAGGTTTGTAATGTTTCAGGCAGCCTGAAACGGCAAAATGGCTTTCAGGCTGCCTTTTCATCATCAATTAAAGGATAAAACATGATTACCATCACCGAAAACGCGGCAAAACAAATCCGCAAATTTCTAGCCAATCGCGGCAAAGGCGAGGGCATCCGCATCGGCGTGAAAACCAGCGGCTGCTCAGGCATGGCATACACGCTTGAATTTGTGGATGAGATTCAGCCCGATGACCAAGTGTTTGAGCAAGACGGCGTGAAAGTGTTTATTGACCCCAAAAGCATGGTTTACTTGGATGGCACGCAAGTGGACTTTGCCAAAGAGGGTTTGCAAGAGGGCTTTAAATTTGAAAACCCGAATGCGAAAGAAAGCTGCGGCTGCGGGGAAAGTTTCCACGTTTAAGCGCATAGCAACATAAAAGGCAGCCTGAAACGCCAAATCATCGTTTCAGGCTGCCTTATTTGTGTGGATTGAATGGCTGGCTAAATCACCCAAACACCGCCCCATCAAACCGCGTCGCATACGCCATTAAATTGGCTTTGCTGCGCGCATACAGCGACAGCGGCGTATCAATTTCCGACCACAGCAGCACCGACAGCACCGCTGCCACCGAAGCGTCTGCCGAATGGATTGTACCGCCGAACAAGTAATCTTTGTCGCCCAAAAAGTTGGCAATCGCGTCCACGTCTTGCTGGCCAAAATCGTAGATTTCCTCGCGGCTGTGCCGCCCCAAGCCTTGCGCGTGAAGCTACATGGTAATCTTGTCAAACAAGAATTGGTAAAAGCCTTCCGCCTCGGCTTCAGGCAAGCCCGCCAGCATCGCTTTCATCACCCACGCCTTGCCTGCGGGGTCAATGAAAAAGGCGTAGTTGTTCACCCAATGCAAATGCTCTTCCACCATGCGGCGGAATGCTTCACCAATCGCGCGTTGTTCTGCACTTAAATCTTTATCCAAATCAAAGCCATATTGCGTGGCGAGATAACGCTGAATGTGCACGCTATCGGGAATGGATTTGCCATTGTCGTCCAACACGGGGATTTTGCCCTTGGGCATTTTGGAAATATCGTTCACAAATTCGCGCTCAAACGGCAGCTTTGCCAGCGTGAGCAAGGCTTCTGTTTTCCAGCAAAACGCTGATGAACTGCGCACAAAGCCGTATGGCGTGGGCAAGCCTGATGCGGTGTAAAGTTTTAACATGATGATTTTCCTAGTAATGATACAAATAAAAAAGGCAGCCTGAAAACACATTTCCCATTTTCAGACTGCCTATTTATACTTACTGCTGACTACGCTTCCTTGCTCTCCGCCGCTTTCACGCGCAGCCGCAAGTTCAATTCACGCAACTGTTTCTCGTCCACGGTGTTGGGCGCGTCCACCAGCAAGTCTTGCGCGCGTTGCGTTTTGGGGAAGGCAATCACATCGCGGATAGACTCTGCGCCCGCCATCAGCGTTACCAAGCGGTCTAAGCCAAACGCCAAGCCGCCGTGTGGTGGCGCGCCAAATTTCAGATTATCCAGCAGGAAGCCAAATTTGTTTTGCTGCTCTTCGGGGCTGATTTTCAGCGCGGCGAACACTTTTTCTTGCACTTCGGCGCGATGGATACGGATTGAGCCGCCGCCAATCTCCCAGCCATTCAGCACCATATCGTAAGCGCGGGCTAGGCAGTTTTCAGGCTGCGTTTCCATCAAATCTTCATGCCCCGCTTTGGGCGATGTGAACGGGTGGTGCATGGCGGTGTAGCGGTTTTCTTCTTCATCGTATTCAAACATGGGGAAATCCACCACCCACAGCGGCTTCCATTCGTCCACAAAATAGCCATCTGCCGCGCCGTGTTCGTGTCCGATTTTGATGCGCAACGCGCCAATCGCTTCGTTTACCACTTTGGCTTTATCTGCGCCGAAGAAAATCAAATCGCCGTTTTGCGCGCCTGTACGCTCAATAATGGTTTTCAGGCAGCCTTCGGATAGGAATTTGACGATGGGCGACTGCAAGCCGCTGTCTTCGCCGTTGCTCAAATTGTTCATATCGTTCACTTTGATGTATGCCAAACCTTTTGCGCCGTAAATGCCGACAAATTTGGTGTATTCGTCAATGTCTTTGCGGCTCAATTTCGCGCCATTGGGCACGCGCAAGGCAACCACGCGACCGTTGGGCATATCGGCGGCGGCGCGGAACACTTTAAATTCTTCCGATTTCATCACATCGGTGAGCTCAGTGAATGCCAGCGACACGCGCATATCGGGCTTGTCTGAGCCGTATTTAAACATGGCTTCGCTGTATGGCATACGCGGGAAATCGCCCAAATCCACGCCCAGCGCGTCTTTGAACACTTGTTTTGCCATGCCCTCGGTGATGTCCATGATTTCGTTTTCGTTCAGGAAA
>CAUVGV010000155.1:0-6097 GCA_963551505.1 uncultured Kingella sp. | reverse complement strand
CATGGGCTTTAAAATATTCTGGGCGCACAAAAACCCCGCAAGGGTAACAATCTAATTATATCACAACATTATTCACTTTCAACTATAAAGGCGCAAATAATAAAGAAAAATCATCTCCTGCCATTTCACGCATAGCAGCAAGCCAAAGCAACAGCCCTTTGTCCGTATTTTCATGCAACTGCTTTAAACCTATTTGATGAATAGCCGCTTGCAGTTTTGCTTCATATTCCGCCTGCGACTTTGCTCCAATGCCAAAAGATACACGAATAGCATTACGACATGGCGCAGAGTAAATCTCACGCCACGAACGCATAGCGTAAAACATCGCATCTTCGCCATATCGGCTCTCTATTCTTTTCTCACTATTTTCCCATTGCGACGGCGGTTGGTAACGGTATTCAATACTCAAACAATGATTACGCTTTTTATAATCACGAAACCGCCGCTCATAAGCGCGCGCAAAATCATTCATAAACATCAATTCGTTTTCAAAACCAAACATGATTGCCCTTTCTTCCATCGTTGTAAATACTCATCCGCTTTCGCCTCAAACCAAGCCGCCGCATCATCGGCAATAATTCCATTCGCCGCCAACACATACGCTTCGCCGTGTTGATGCTGCATGGCATGCTCCGTATGCGTGAGCGGCACGCCCGAAAACAAAGGCTTAATGCCCACACCGCTGCCACGCGACACGCGGCGCACATGGGCAAACTCACACCGCCCCTCGCCGTCCACCCATTCCGAAAAGCAGCCTGAAATACAACTCCTCTGCCGCCGCACCCATGCCTGAAAATCTTTATCAGTATTCAAAAATCACTCCTTGCTCCGCTGCCCACGCTTCAATGCGCGTTTGGTAATCCGCCATCTGTTGCATGTTCAGCTTGGTTGTTGATAATCCAATTTTTTGGATTTCGCCATTGGGCAACACCCGCTCATCGCAGCCGATAAATTGCTGTTTAAAATATTCGTGCCACATCGCCGCTTCGTATCGCCGCCCATCCAGCCAAACCTGCTCGGCAATTTGGTTATACAAGCTCCATAAGCGGCGGTTTTGCTCATAGCTGCGTTTGGCTTTGTAGGGGCGGATAACCACTTCCAAATCGCCATGCGCCGCCAGTAGCTCGGGAACAATGTTTTTGTACAAGTTTTCAAACAAAGGGCGCTGGTTGGACACTTGGCAGCGGAATTTGCGTTCGTTCATTTTCTACCCGCTTCACGCATCAATTGTTCTTCTAGGTATTCCACAATACCTGTTTGCATGGCGTGGTAACTTTCGCCCGAAAACAGCCGCAATCGGCAATACAAACGCCCTGAACGCTGGATAATGGCAACGGGGTGTCCTTTGCGGCGGGTTATCTGCCAAGAAAACTCGCCGTAGCCGTTGCGGCTGCGTGAATGGTTGAATTTCGGATAGCCTGCGCCGTTGGTTGCAGGTTGAACTGGCTCGGCGGGTTTGCTTTTGACACAAGCAGCAAGCAATGCGGCAACAAGTGAAAATGGATTATGTTTCATGTGATTTCTCCTTTTATTTCCGCCCCCACACCAACATCGCCGCATCGCGCCCATGCTCACTGGTCCGCTCCGTCCAACCTGTTAATTGGGCAAACGCCTCTTTGGATAGTTTGGTGGTATTAGCAGCGGGCGACACCATTTCAAAACTGATGATGCGTGGATATTGCTGTTGCAGGTCGGTTAAATAATCTTCCCAAATCTTCGCATCGCGTTTTACGCTGCCCGCGCCTTGCAAGGCTTCGCGTCCTTTGTTGCCAAACCATTTACGCTTGCGGGCATCTTCCACCACGATGTGCAGCTTGTCGCCGTCTCTGATGCAGCTTGAAAGCGCGTGGCGCACTTCGCTGATGGCGCGATGAATGGGCAGCGTTAGCACGTTGGTTAATTTGCCGTCTAGGCAATAGGCAAAACCTGTTTTAACGCCTGTATCAATGCCGATGTACCAAGTTTTCATTGTGTTGTTCCTTTTTCTGCCAGTTTCCCGATTTCAAATCGGAAAACCTATCAACATTTTTCCGATTTCAAATCGGGAAATTCAACCGTATTCATCATGGCTACGGTTCGTGGTCATCATGCCCACAGTTCACAAACCCTGTGCAGCAATCCCAAAACCGCCTATCCAACAAATCCCCTGTTTCGCAATCCAACCAATCCGCCAATGCCTGCACCGTCCCCCATTTGGGCAGTCGCTCGCCGTTTAGCCAATCTTGCACCGCGATGACGCTTACCAGCACGCTTGGATTGCTGCGCTGCCATGCGCTCAACACGTCGCCCGCTGCGGCATAAATCTTTGTAGCGTTAGGGTTGGCGATTAAGCCCTTTTCGCCCAACAGCACGCGAAACCGCCACATAAAATCATCCATCGCCGCCCGTTTGCGGTTAATACGTCCTGTCATAGCTGCTCCACATACTGCACGCGCTTTGCCACCACATCATCAGCGGCAGCCTGAAAACGCCCATTGCTGCATTCGCTGCGGCACGGGATAAACCGCCACGGCTCCCCCTTTTTGCATACCACCGAAGCCGATTTCCAGCCCCAGTAATCCGCTGCCGCGCGAAAGTCGGCGTGTTGGCAGTTGATGCAAGTTTCAGATGTCATAAACACTCTCCCTTTGTGCCTGTTCATCCAAATTCTGCGGTGCAGCCAGCGGGTCAAAATCGTTGGTAAATTTCTGATACTCGCCGCGAAAGCCGATATGCAGCGTGCCACGCATCCCATCGCGGTTTTTCGCCACAATCAACTCCGCCTTGGTGGGATTTTCTGAATCGTCGTAGTAGGCGGGGCGATAGGGGAAAATCACAAGGTTAGCGTTTTGCTCAATGCCGCCGCTGCCGCGAATATCCGACATGGTGGGGCGCGTTTCCGCCGCTTTCTCTTTGCCGCGGTTTAACTGCGCCACGGCAATCACATGGATGTCTAGCTCAATCGCCAGCCGTTTCAGCTTCGCCGTGATTTCGTCCAATTCGCGCACTTCGTTGCGTGCGTCTTGCAGCGGCATCAGGTGGATGTGGTCCACCACCAGCAAATCCAAACCATGCTGCTGTTTTTGGATGCGGCACTCGGCGACCAATTCGTCGATGTTCAGGCTTTCGCTGTCAATGCTTACTTTCCAGCCTGAAAGCTCGTTGATGTAGTCGTTCAACAAAGCCACTTCGCCCGCTGCCATGCGTCCACGGCGCACATGGTTGTAGTCCACTTCCTTCTCCGCTGCGCAGCCGCGCATGGCTAAATCTTTCGCGCCCATCTCGTAGCTTTGGATGCGCACCGCTAAGCCCTTTTTCGCGTTGTGGCGGGCGATATTTTCGGCAAGAATGGATTTGCCCATGCTGGGTCGTCCGCCGATGATGCTCAAATCGCCACGGCGCAATCCCTGCGTTGCCGCGTCCAAGTGTTTCAGCCCTGTGGAAAAGCCCAGCATCGCGCCGTTGGGCATCGCCATGATGGTGTCGTAGTAGGCAATCAGGTCCTGCACAATCTCGCCCGCAAATTTCACTTTGCTTGCCCCCTGCGTGGCGCGGGAAGCCAGCGAAACCAACTCCACCGCCTTTGCCTGCATCTCGGGCAGCGAAAGCCCATCATTGCGCATCTCGGCGATTTGTTGCCCCGCGCCCAGCAACTCGCGTATGCCGTAGCGTTCGCGGATGATGTGGGCATAGCGGGCAATGTTGGCAGCCGATGGCACGGCTTGTGCCAGCGTAACCAAGTAATCAAACCCGCCTGCGGTATCCAGCAAGCCCTGCGCGTCCAGCTTCTCCTGCACCGTAACCACGTCCACAGGCTCATGGTTCGCCAGCATCGCTGCCATTGTGCCAAACAGGATTTTGTGTTGATGGTTGGCAAACATCTCCGCTTTCAGGCTGCCTATCTTGGCAAATGCCGCGTTTTCCAGCAGCAAACCGCCTAACAGCGATTGTTCCGCTTCCAAGCTGGCAAAATTCATTTCGGTCTCCATTCCAAAATTTTCACGAAGTTATCGGGCTTCAAAATCCAGTCTAGGTCTGCACGCCAGCCCCTGTCGTTTTCGCCTATCCAATGCGGATTGCGTGCCACCTTGGCAAAGAATTTGCCAAACCATGCCAAGCCCGAAGCCGTGTCGGTAAAACGTACCTTGCCGCTGGGGTCTTGGCTGTTCAGCATCTCCCGCCAACGCTGGGCAATCACACGCTTACGCTTGTCGTTCAGCATCTGCGCCTTGGGCAGCCTGTTGCCCAAAACGTCGTTGTAGGTCTGCAAGACTTGCTGCACGGGGACTGTGGGTTTAGCCTTTCTGTTCGGGCTGCCAGAGTGTGCCGCTGCGTTGTTCGCACTTTCAGCAAGGCTTGCAGGGTTAAGGGTTTCGTCTGCAAGACTTTCCAAATCGCCGCCCCCCGTTGTCGCGTCAGCGGCAACAAGCGCGTTAGCGTCTGCACCGTTTGGCGACAAGGAAGTATTGTTATTATTCAGTTCTTGTTTAGATTCAGTATTTATTAATACGTCAGGCTTTTCCTGATTAGGCTTTTCCTGATTAGGCTTTTCCTGATTTGGGTTTTCAACATCAGGCTCTATCTGATTAGGTTTAGCCTGATTAGGCTTTTCCTGATTTGGCACTTCAACATCAGCGTTTTGCGGTTCATCAAACACAAAATAATCCGTTTCGCCTGTATGCCGTTTTTTCATCACAATAAAGCCTGCTTGGCGCAATTCTTTCAACGTTTCATGTACCGCGTTAATGGCGGCTGGGCGCGCTGTTTTTTCCGTAACGGTTGCCAAATGGCGGGCAGATACCGACCAGTTATCAGGCTTGCTCAATAAGTAGCCCAGTAAGCCCATTGCGCGAAACGAAAGCACGTTGTCGGCAAAAACTTTGTTGTCAATATGGGTAAAATTTTTGCGCCGTTCGCTTCTAATGATTGCCATGATTTACTCCTGCGCGAATGCACGCGCGGCATAGGGTTTTAAAGTTGTCCAATTCAATTTCGCCTGTGCGGTCAATTTGGCTCGCACACAAATTCAGATGCGTGCCACAATGTCGGCAGCGGTAGCCGTCTCGTTCAAATACTTCACGGCGCAAGGCGTAGCCAATTTTGGGCTTGGGCTTGCTTGTGGGTTTCTGCGGCACGATGCGGTTAACAAGGCTTTCAAATTCCGCTTTCAACCAACCGCCATGTCCATCGCCCCAACGCCAAATCAACTCCGCATCATGGATTAACGCTTCCGCACGCTGGATAAAGGCTTCGTATGCTTCGGTTTCCAAGCGGTCTTGTTCTGCCATTTGCAATAACATTTCCTGATAGCTGTTACTCATCGCTCACATCCTTTACTACCTGTTTCCATCTCTCAAACACCGCTTGCGCGCGGCTCACATCTTCCGTTTGCATCGCCGCCAACGCTTCCATGCGCAGCGTGTACAACACCTTATCGCGTTCAATTAACCATTGCTTGTTCATGCTGCTGCCCTTTGCTAAACCGTTTCAAAAAATACTGCTGCCCTTTGCCGGTAACCCTTGTTGTAAAGCTAATCCTGTCGCCATCGGGCAAGGCAATCACACTCTCCTTAACCCAAAACAAGCCCAAATCCATAGCCCTTTGCGTGGGCATATTCTGCAAGGTCAAAAAGCCGTTTTCGCGCAGGTAGGCAAACAAGCGTTTCTCGCCCATATCCATGCCGTTTTGCTTCAATACTTTCGCCAAATCGCGGATTAGGATTGTGTCGTTGGCATTGCCCACTGCATCCGCAAAAGCAACTTTGGGCGCGTTGGCTTCTTTCTCCGCCAGCAATGCCGCTTTCTCGTCTGCCAAATCAGCAGCCAAGCGCAAGGCTTCGCTAAACGTTTGCGGGAGCAGGCTGCCTGAAAGCCGTTTCTCGCAGTCAATAAAATACTGCCGCGCCTGCTTGCCCTTGGCGTTGCGCTCCACCATGCTTAATTCTTTTGCCATGTCTAGCGAAAGGAAGTAATCCAAGCGATTGTGTCCGCCGCGTATTGCTTCGGAATTTCCCGAAGCAATCACAAAGTCTTGATTTTCAACAAAACCATATTGACTAATGCGGTCTTTAATCCAAGTGGAAAAATGGTCGTGGTTTTCCAAAAACGCATGCAGCTC
>CAUVGV010000154.1:0-6177 GCA_963551505.1 uncultured Kingella sp. | reverse complement strand
GATTAGCCGAACTAATCGCTTGCTCTGTTTTGAATAGAGGTTTGAGTAAGCGAAATGTCCATAGCTTTGAGATGCGTTGGGTGCGGGTTTGTAGGATATTAATGTGTTGGTGTAAGCTCGTTATGTGGTTATTTAAGCCTGTAATATGGCTATCTAAATTTGCAATGTGTTCTTGCAAATTTTGGTTTTCTTGCTGCTGTTGTTGGTTGTTATTAAGCTGTTTTTGCATGGTTACCAATGCATCTTCTAATTGAGCAAGTTGGCTTAATTGAGTGAGTTGGGTTTGTTCGTCTTGTTGGTGTTTTAATTGTGCAGCTTCTAAATTTTGTTGCACAGCAATAAGCTGGGCGCGGAGATTGGCAATAATAGCTTGCGTTGAATGCGGATAAGGGCTTTCGCTTTGGTTAGGGGCAACACTGCGCGTGTTATTGTCTTGTTTGCGGTTGGGTTCGACTGATGCATCTTGTCCGACAATTATTCTTGAACCAAGTTCATTTTCTGCAATAGCGCGTTTTTTAATGACACATACAGAGTTGATAAATTCCACAGAGTGAATATGCGCTAGGCTGCTGGGGGTAATTACATTGTAGTGTTGGCAGATTTCTTCTAAGGTTTCGCTGTTGCGTAGCGGCAAGCCCCAATGTTCGTGGTTTACGATGTCGGCAAGGTTTTTTAGAAAATTGATAGCAGAATAGGGGTGGTATAGCCCGCCATCAAATTCTTGCCAATAGCTGCAATGCAAGTCTTCAATGATGAAGGTGCCGTTGTCGTTTAGGCGGTCAAAATAATGGGCGAAATTGCGCACAATGTCGCCTGATGTGTGCGAGCCATCGTCAATAATGATGTCAAAGGTGGGAACGATGGCGAGAATTTGCTGTTTGGTGGCATCTGTGCCAGCATCGCCGATGATGACTTGGATGCGCGGATCGTCATAATGCAAGTCTTGGCATTTTTCGTTGATGTCGCAGCCGATAATGTGAGTGGCTTCGGGGAAGTATTTTGACCATACTTCTAGGCTGCCACCGTTTTGCACGCCGATTTCAAGCAGGTTAATGGTTTGATTGCGATAGGGGGTTAGGATGGGGTCGTAGTCTTCCAGATAGCGTGTCCATTTATCGGATACTTTGCCTTGGTGGTTTTCGTGCAGGGTTTTGAGTGAGTCCATATTTTTATCCATAAAGTAAGGTTAGTGAGAAACTTTGGTGATGTTGTTCAACGCCGCATAATAGCCTTGTTTTTCCAGCAATTCTTGGTGGGTGCCTTGTTCAATAATATGCCCTTCATCCATCACGATGATTCGGTCGGCGTTTTCAATGGTGGTGAGGCGGTGGGCAACGATGATGCTGGTGCGCCCGTGCATCAGGCGTTCCAGCGCTTCTTGCACGAGGTGTTCGGATTCGTTGTCCAGTGCGCTGGTGGCTTCGTCCAGCAGCAAGATGGGCGCATCTTTTAGGATGGCGCGGGCAATGGAAACGCGCTGGCGTTGCCCGCCCGACAGCTGGCTGCCGTTTGCGCCGATGGCTTGGTTCAAGCCGTCGGGATGGTTGGCAACGAGTTCGGCGAGGTTGGCGGCTTTGAGCGCGGCAAGGATTTCTTCATCGCTGGCATTGGGGCGACTGTATCGCACGTTGTCTTTCAGGCTGCCTTCAAACAGGAACACGTCTTGCGACACAAGGGCGAACTGTTCGCGCAGGTTGGCAAGGGTTAAATCGTTGATGTTTTCGCCGTCAATCAACACTTTGCCTTGGCTGGGGATAACGAAGCGCGGCAACAAATTAACCACGGTGGTTTTGCCGCTGCCCGAACGTCCCACTAGGGCAACGCGCTCGCCTGCTTTAATTTCTAGGTTGAAATTGTCTAGGGCTTTGCGGGTTTCTTGGCTGTATTGCACATCAATGTTTTCAAATTTCAGGCTGCCTGAAACGTGGTTGAGCGTTTTGGTGCCTGTGTCTTGTTCGGTGGCTTGGTCTAAAAATTCGCACACGGCATCGGATGCCAAAAACATACCCTGCATGGGGATGCTGATGTTGGCCAAGTTTTTGATGGGGCTGAGCATTTGCAGCATGGCAACGATAAACGCCATAAATTCGCCAATGGTGGTTACGCCGTTTTGGCTTTGCCACAGGGCGATAAAAATCACCACGGCAAGAGCAAGCGAAGCGATGAGTTCGCTAAACGGCGAACGCGCGGCGGTGGCTTGGGTGATTTTTTTGCCCAGCCGCACGATGGTGTTGTTCACATCGGCAAAGCGGCCGGCGGCTTGTTGTTGCCCGCCGAACAGTTTGACTACCTGATGCCCTTGGTGCACTTCGTTGACCACGTTATTCAGCGTGCCGATGGAAAGTTGCGCGCTGGCAATGATGCTTTTGAGGCGATTGCGGTAATAGCGCGACAGCAGCGAAAGCACGGGGAACATCAGGGCGACCACCAAGCTCAACTGCCAGTTGAGATACAGCAACACGCATACCAAGCCAAGCACAATCATGGTGTCGCGCGTGAGCACGATGAACACGTTGCTGGCGTTGCTAATGGAGCCTTCGGTCATTTGCACAATGCTCATCAAAACGGTGCCCGATGGGGTTTTTTTGTAAAAATCGGTGGGCAGCAGCAGCATTTTGTTGAACATATCGCGGCGCAAAGTGCTGATTGCCATCACGGAAACCCATGTGAGCAGATAGGTGCTGGCGAAGCGGCAAACGCCGCGAATCAACACCAAGATGATGAAAAACACGGGCACAATCCACACTTTTTCCGCCGTGCCCCAAATCAGGTAGTTGAACTGGTCTTTCCAGTTGGCGAGTGTGGCAAGGATGCCTGTGTCGGGGTTGAGCGCGGGCGGCTCGGATGGCATGGCAAAGCCTTGATTGACCAACGGTGCGATAAAGGCGGCAAGGTAGCTTTCGGTGGCGGCCACGCCTACGATGCCCAACAGCGCAAAGATGATGCGGGCTTTGTAGGGTTTGATGTAGCGCAGCAAGCGCATGAAACTTTGGGTGTCTTTTTTGGAGAATAGTCCAAAGGTGAGTTTTTCTATCATGTGTGTTTCTTTGGGTTGGGATGGGGTGAGGCAGCCTGAAAATGGGTTTGGGATGCTGTTTGGGCTGTGTGAAACGCGCGGTGCTTGTTTTCAGGCTGCCTATTGTTGCCTTGGGCTGTGTGTTTACGGCTTGCCCTGCGTATTATTGATTTTCAGGCTGCCCTAGTGGCGTGCTTTTATCAACGCTGCTTCATCGTTTTTCAGCAGACTGTGGTTACGATTTCCCCTGTTTCAACAACGGATAACCCAACGCCTCGCGGCTGGCAACAAATTTTTGCGCCACTTGGCGGCTTAATGCGCGAATGCGGCCGATGTAGGTGGCGCGTTCGGTTACGGAAATTGCGCCGCGTGCGTCTAACAGGTTAAAAGTGTGCCCCGCTTTGAGCACGAGTTCGTAGGCGGGCAGGGCAAGTGGCGCGTCTTCGGTTGCCAGCAGGCGTTTGGCTTGGGCTTCGTAGCCGTTGAATTGGTCTAGCAGCCATACGGCATCGCTGTATTCAAAGTTGTAAGTGGATTGTTCTACTTCGTTTTGGTGGTAAACATCGCCGTAGGTCAGCGTGTCGCCTGCGGGGGTGGTTGTCCACACCAAATCGTAAACGTTTTCCACGCCTTGCAAATACATCGCCAAGCGTTCTATGCCGTAGGTGATTTCGCCAAGCACGGGCGTGCAATCTATGCCGCCAACTTGTTGGAAATAGGTGAACTGGGTTACTTCCATGCCGTTGAGCCAAACTTCCCAGCCCAAGCCCCATGCGCCGAGGGTGGGGTTTTCCCAGTCGTCTTCGACGAAGCGGATGTCGTGGACTTTGGGGTCGATGCCCAATTCGCGCAGGGAATCGAGATAGAGGTCTTGGATATTGGCGGGTGCGGGTTTGAGGGCGACTTGGAATTGGTAATAGTGTTGCAGGCGGTTGGGGTTGTCGCCGTAGCGGCCGTCTTTGGGGCGGCGGCTGGGTTGCACATAGGCGGCGTTCCACGGCTCGGGGCCGAGCGCGCGCAGGCAGGTGGCGGGGTGGGATGTGCCCGCGCCGACTTCCATGTCAAACGGTTGGATGATGGCGCAGCCTTGGTTTGCCCAATATTGTTGTAGTTTGAAGATGATTTGTTGGAATGTGAGCATAATGGTTTTGCGGGGAAATTTGAAAACGCGCTATTTTACTGTATTTTCAGGCTGCCTGAAATGTAGTGTGGCGGATTGTGTGTTTTTGTTAAGAAATATTTGGCTATCTTGACGTTTCGTATATAATGGTTTGCGTTGTCGCGCAGTGGTTTGGCTGGCGCGTATGTTATTTGGAAACCCGATGAGCCGTCGTCATAAGAAAAAATCGCATCATCCGCATCCTGCCCCGCAAGTGAAGCAACAGCAACAAGGGCAGCCTGAAAACGAGCAACAGCCTGCGCCCAAGCCGTTTAATATGCGGCGCGTGGTGGCAATCAGTTTTGCGGTGGCGGTGGCGATTGTGCTGCTGTCGTATGGCGTAAATCGGCATGAGCAGGCGGCGATGCGTGCGGATGAGCCGCCGATGGCTTCGGATACGGGCGTGATTCCCGATTCGGAAGCGCAAGCGGCGGAGCGGGCGGCGCAGTTATCGGCTTCGCAAGAACAGGGCATGACAGCCCCTGCGGATGTGGATGATGAAGCTGCTTCGGCGGCAGCGAGCGAATTGGGCGCGGCGGAATCGGCTTCGGAGGCTGCGGCGGCTTCGGCTTGGTAAACCGTTTTTCTATTTTCTATTCCCTTTTTCAGGCTGCCTCATGGTATGTTTGAGGCAGCCTGAAAACTTTAAAAAACTTCAACACAAGGAATAACACCATGTTTAAAAAACATATTCTCACGGCAATGTTATGCTCTGCCTTTTTGCTTTCGGCGTGTTCGGGCGGCAATGGCGGCGCAAGCAGCAACGCCGGCGCCTCTGCCGCCAGCAGCGCAGGTTTGGATGTGAGCAAAACATATATTGTTGCCACCGATGCGTCTTATCCGCCGATGGAATACATGGACAACAGCAAAGTGGTCGGCTTTTCGCACGATATTTTGGATGCGGCGGCTAAATCGCAAAATGTGAAGCTGGAATTTGTGAACACGCCGTTTGAGGGCTTGTTTGCCAATGTAGACAAGGGCGACAGCGATGTGGGGCTGGCGAGCATCACCATCAATGACGAGCGAAAACAACAGCTTGATTTTTCCGACCCTTATTTTACTGCCACGCAGATGATTATCACCGACAACAAAAACAGCAACGCGGTGAAAAGTTTTGCTGATTTGAAAAACCGCACCGCATCGGTTCAGGCGGCGACATCGGGCGATTTGATTTTGCAAAAATTGCAAGGCAAAGACAGCACCAAAATCAAACGCTTTGAAACTATGCCCTTGGCGTTTAAAGAATTGGAAACAGGCGGCGTGGATGCCGTGGTGGGCGACAGCAGCGTGGTGGCGTTTTATGTGAAACAGCACCCCGATGCCAAGTTAAATGTGGTGGTTGATCCTTCGTTTATCCAAGAGCATTACGGCTTTGTGTTCAAAAAAGGGCGCAGCGACGGCTTGCGCGAAGCCATCAACAAAGGGCTTGCTCAAATCAAGTCAGACGGCACATACGACAAAATCCACACCCAATGGTTTGGTGCGCCGTCTAGCCAAGCAGGCGGCGCAGCAAGCGCACCTGCGGCATCCAGCGCATCCGCAGCCAGCAAGTAAACCGATATAAGGCAGCCTGAAAATAGCCATTCAGGCTGCCTTTGGTTATGTTTGGGCAACCTGAAAAAAGCATCGCGCAGCTGCCACCGTTTTCATGGCGTCTTGCCGCCATACCCACGCTTCGGGCGCTTGAATGCCCACCATCCGCAGTTGTTGCCATCCATCTCCATTTTCAGGCTGCCTGAAACAACACCTAACGCCCAAGAAAGGAAAACCCTATGGACTACCCCGCCCTGCTCGCCGTCCTGCAACAACGCGCCAACCCCGAACGCGCCGTGCCGATGCAGGCATACATGAAACACCGTTTCGCCTATTTCGGCATCGGCAAACCGGAGCTTGCCCGCCTGTGCCGCCCGTTTTTCAAAGATGCCGCCAAACAGCCGGTCGATTGGAATTTTGTGCGCCGCTGCTGGGACGACCCGCACCGCGAATTGCAATACGCCGCGCT
>CAUVGV010000153.1:0-6182 GCA_963551505.1 uncultured Kingella sp. | reverse complement strand
GTACTACTCGTACTATCTGCGACTCGCCGCCTTGTATAAGACTTAATTGGAACGACTATAAAAATGCTCGCAAAGTGTCCAACCTTGCTGTGCTTTTTGCCTTGTATCCACGCTTTTATGCCATCAAATCTACCTATGAAAATAGTGAATACAGGTTCTAAAATTTCAGTGATTAATGATTACTGGATAACTACTGACAACAGCAACCCATCCCAACAGGAAATCATCTTATGAACCCCATCCATACCGAAACCCAATTTGAATCCGAAATTGTGGATTACCTAACCCAATATAGCGGCTATAAAGAAGGCAATGCCAAAACGTATGAAAAACAAACCGCCCTTTTCCCCTGCGATGCCATTGCATTTGTGAAACACACCCAGCCAAACATCTGGCAACGCTTAATGCAGTTGTTTGATGACCGCGCGGAAAACGAGTTGCTTAAAGCACTCAACCAAGAATTAAACATTAAAGGCAGCCTGAATGTGCTGCGCAACGGTTTTCGCCTCGCTAATCGCACCGTCAAAATGGCGTATTTCGCGCCCAATTCAGGCTTGAACGAGCAAAGCCGAGCGCTGTATCAAGCCAATATCGTCAAGATTACCCGCCAAGTGGTTACCGAGTTTGATGAGCGAGTAGATTTGGTGATTTCTATTAACGGCATTCCCGTGATAACGATTGAACTGAAAAATCCCATGTCGGCAACGCGCTGGACGGTGCACGATGCAATCCGCCAATATCAAACGGAGCGCAATCCGCAGGGCAAATTATTTGAATTTAAAAACCGCACGTTGGTGCATTTTGCAGCGGATACCGATGAAGTGTATATGACCACCAAGCTGGATGGGGAGAGTACGTTTTTTCTGCCGTTTAACCGTGGTTTTAATGATGGCAAGGGCAATCCGCCCATTGCAGGCGATGTGCGCACAGCGTATTTGTGGCGCGAGATTTTAAGCCGCGATAGCTTGCTGGATTTGGTGGGGCGGTTTTTGCATTTGAGCAAAGAAGAGGTAAAAGTCAAAAGCGGCGCGGGCTTTCGTTATATGACAAAAGAAACGATGATTTTTCCGCGTTTTCATCAGCTTGATGCGGTACGGCAGTTGGTGGCGCACACCAAAACACACGGCGCGGGCAAAAATTATCTTATCCAGCATTCGGCAGGATCGGGCAAATCCAACACGATTGCGTGGCTGGCGCATCATCTTTCTTCCTTGCACGATGAAAACGATGAAAAAATTTTTCATTCGGTAATTGTGGTAACGGATCGGGTGGTGTTGGATAGGCAGTTGCAAGCCACCGTGGCTCAGTTTGAAAAAACGCAAGGCGTGGTGCAGAAAATTGATAAAGACACCCACCAGCTTGCCGCCGCGCTGGCGGGCAATGTGCCGATTATCATCACCACCATTCAAAAATTCCCCTATGTGATGAACAGTATTCAAACCAAAGCCAAACAAGGGGTAACCGTGCAGTTGAACACAGAAAACAAGCGTTTTGCTGTGATTGTGGACGAAGCGCACAGCTCGCAAAGCGGCGAAACCGCCAGCGAATTGCGCGGTATTTTGAACCAAAGCGGTATTGAAGCGGCGATTGCAGCGGAGTTTTTGGACGGCGGCGATGATGCTGTAGACACGGAAGCACAAAAAAATATATTGCGCGAGCAGTTCAAACGCCATCGCCAACCCAATTTGAGCTTTTTCGCCTTTACCGCTACACCCAAATGGAAAACCCTTGCGCTGTTTGACGAAGCGGGGGCAGATGGCAACACGCCATTTCACCGCTATACGATGAAACAGGCAATCGAAGAAGGGTTTATTTTAGATGTGTTGGCGAACTACACCACCTACACACAATATTTCAGGCTGCTGAAAACGGGCGAAAACAATATGGAACTGCCCAAACACAAAGCCAAAAAAGAGCTGATGCGCTTTGTTAATCTTCATCCGAGCGTTATCAGTCAAAAGGTGGAAATCATTGTGGAGCATTTTCGCACGGTAACGATGAACAAAATTGGCGGCAATGCCAAAGCGATGGTGGTAACGTCTTCGCGCGAATCGGCGGTGCGCTACAAACTGGCGTTTGACGACTACATCAAAGAAAAAGGCTATCACGGCATCAAATCGCTGGTGGCGTTTTCAGGCAAAGTGATTTTGCCCGAGCAGAGTGAAAAAGAATACAGCGAAGTGGCCATGAATCAAGGCATCAAAGAAACCGAATTGTCTGATGCTTTTGATAGCGGCCATTATCAAGTGCTGCTGGTTGCCGACAAATACCAAACAGGCTTTGACCAGCCTTTGTTGCATACGATGTTTGTGGATAAAGTGCTATCGGGCGTGCAGGCGGTGCAAACGCTTTCGCGCTTAAACCGCATTTGCAAAGGCAAAGAAGATACGTTTGTGTTGGATTTTGTGAATCATCATGAAGACATCTATGCCGCTTTCAAACCGTATTACCAACGCACAGATTTAGGCGAACTGCCCGATGAGGAAAAACTGGCCAAACTGGCGCATACGCTAGACGAATACGGCATTTATGACGAACAGGCAATCAACGCCTTTGCCAACATTTGGTTTAGCCACCGCACCACACCCACCGCAGGCGAGCATAAAAAACTCAATGCGTTGATTGATCAGGCGGTAGAAATATACCTGCATCTTTCCGATGACCCCGAACATAACGAAGAGCAGCAAAAATTGTTTAAAAGCCAGCTTCAAAGCTATTTGAACCTGTATTTATTTGTGTCGCAGATTATCCCTTATGCTGATTCCATCCACGAAAAACGCCATGTTTACCTGAAAGCGTTGATGATGAAGCTGCCGCGCGGTTCGCAAAATGAAAAAATTGATTTATCCAAAATAACCTTGCTGCAATACTACCGCTTGCAGCAAATTGGCGAGGGCTCAATCAATTTAGCAGAAGGCGAAGCCAATCCGCTCAAAGGCTCAACCGATGTTGGCACAGGACAAACCAGCATCACGGAAGCAATTGACAAGCTGATTAAAGACCTCAACGACAGTTTTACCACCGAATTTACTTTGGCAGACCAGTTGTTTTTTGAATCTTTGGAGCAGTTTTGCGCTCAACATCCGAATGTGATTGACGCAGCGCAGCATAATCCGCTGCCGTCTTTTGTGGAGTATTTTTATACCCAGATTGATGATTTGCTGGCGGAACTGTTTGAAAAATTTGGCGAAAGCGTGATGAAAGTAATGAACAACGAACAAATCAAACAGAAAGTCAGCAACCGACTGGCAAAACAGATTTATCAAATGGTGCAGCAAGCATAAATGGGGCGGCAAAAATCGTATGTTTGGGAACGCCACGGCAAGCGCATTGGGGGGCAGCAATGGGCGTTTGCAAATGGTGGAACAAGATATGCTACCCGGTTCTATTGCAAAGAGCGATGTGAACAGCCTCTATACTGCCCACTTACGCTTCAGAATAGACAGGGGCAGCCTGAAACCGCCCCCGCAGTTTTCAGGCTGCCTTAGCAACAGCATAGGCAGCCTGAAAACCAAAATGGAGCGGCGACGGCTCGTCGCCAAATCGTTTATCAAACAGGGTATTACTGATTTACTGAAATGTCGGCGAGCCACCAACGCTCCATCGGTATAAATACAGCTTCTCAATCCATGCTTGAACGCGGGCGCAATGGAGGCAGCCTGAAAAAAGATTGCGCGTTCCCTACGGCTTGCTGGCAAGCCGTGCGCTGGCTCAAACCCCAAACGCAGCCTGAAAACCCAAAACGCAGCCTGAAACCGCCCCCGCAGTTTTCAGGCTGCCTCTATTTCGTTTAAAATATGCCACTTTTTCATGCCCTTAAAACCCATGTTTAACCACGCCCAAAACACGCTCAACCTCGCCCAATACGCTGAACGCGCCTACCTAGAATACGCCATGAGCGTGGTCAAAGGGCGCGCCCTGCCCGCCGTGCAAGACGGGCAAAAACCCGTGCAGCGGCGCATTCTCTTTGCCATGAAAGACATGGGCTTAACCCATGGCGCAAAGCCTGTTAAATCCGCCCGCGTGGTGGGCGAAATTCTCGGCAAATACCATCCGCACGGCGATGCTTCCGCCTACGAAGCGATGGTGCGCATGGCGCAAGATTTCACCCTGCGCTATCCGCTGATTGACGGCATCGGCAACTTTGGCTCGCGCGATGGCGATGGCGCGGCGGCGATGCGCTACACCGAAGCGCGTTTAACCCCGCTTGCCGAGCTGCTATTGAGCGAAATCAACCAAGGCACGGTGGACTTTATCCCCAATTATGACGGCGCGTTTGAAGAACCCGAATCGCTGCCCGCGCGGCTGCCAATGGTGCTACTCAACGGCGCAAGCGGTATTGCCGTGGGCATGGCAACCGAAATTCCATCGCATAATCTCAACGAAGTGGCGCAAGCGGCGGTGGCATTGCTGAAAAATCCCGCGCTCACCACCGCCGATTTGCAGCACCACATCCCCGCGCCCGATTTTGCAGGCGGTGCGCACATCATCACCCCCGCCAAAGACATCGCGCAAATTTACGAAACAGGCAAAGGCAGCATCCGCGTGCGCGCGCGTTATGACGTGGAAAAGCTGGCGCGTGGGCAATGGCGCGTGGTTGTAAGCGAATTGCCGCCCAACACTTCCGCCGCCAAAATCTTGGCAGAAATTGAAGAGCAAACCAATCCCAAGCCCAAAGCGGGCAAAAAACAGCTGAACCAAGACCAGCTCAACACCAAAAAGCTGATGCTGGATTTGCTGGAAAAAGTGCGCGACGAAAGCGACGGCGAACACCCCGTGCGCCTTGTGTTTGAGCCCAAGTCTAGCCGCATGGAAAGCGAAGCGTTTATCAACACGCTGATGGCGCAAACCAGCATGGAAGGCAATGTTTCGGTTAATTTGGTGATGATGGGGCTGGATAACCGCCCCGCGCAAAAAAACCTGAAAACCATTTTGCAAGAATGGCTGGACTACCGCACCGCCACGGTAACGCGCCGCTTGCAGCACCGCTTGGATGCCGTGGAAAAACGCATCCATATTTTAGACGGGCGCATGATTGCGTTTTTGCATATTGACCACGTTATCCGCGTTATCCGCGAAGCAGACGAGCCCAAGCCCGAATTGATGGCAGCGTTTAACCTTACCGAAATCCAAGCTGAAGATATTTTAGAAATCCGCCTGCGCCAGTTGGCAAGATTGGAAGGCATCAAAATTGAACGCGAACTCAATGAGTTGCGCGAAGAAGCAGGCAGCCTGAAAACGCTGTTGGGCGATGAAAACGAAAAGCGCAAGCTCATCATCAAAGAAATCCAAGCCGATGCCAAACAGTTTGGCGATGCACGGCGCACGCTGGTGGAAGCCGCCGAACGCGCCACGCTCACGCAAACCACCGCCGACGAGCCGATTACGCTGATTCTGTCGCAACAAGGCTGGCTACGCGCCCGCGCAGGGCATGGCGTGGATGCCACGCAGATTGCGTTTAAAGAAGGCGATGCTTTGCAGCAAGTGCTGGAAACGCGCACCGTGCAGCCTGTGGTGGTGTGGGATTCGCATGGGCGCAGCTACACGCTGGATGCCGCCGAAATCCCCAAAGGGCGCGGCGATGGCGTGCCGATTGGCTCGTTGATTGAATTGCCCAGCCAAGCTAGCGTGGTTGCGCTGTTGGCAGGCGCGGCGGATGATTATTATCTGCTTTCAGGCTGCCACGGCTACGGCTTTATCGCCAAGCTGGAAGACTTGTTCACACGGCAAAAAGCAGGCAAAGCCGTGCTCACTTTGGATGAGCGTGAAACCGCCCTGCCGCCTGTGCGCATCGCGCCTGATTGGCTGATTGCGCCCGAAAGCCGCATCGTGCTGGCGAGTGCCAACAAACGCCTGCTCGCCTTTGCCATCAGCGAAATGAAAATCATGGCAAAAGGGCGCGGCTTGCAATTGATGAAGTTGGCAGACGGCGACACGCTTGCCCTTATCAGCGCGGTAAGCAGCGAACTCTACACGCTGCACATTATCGGCAAACGCGGCGCAATCCACCAAGAAACGCTACGCATTGCCGATATTGCAGGCAAACGCGCCAGCAAAGGCAAGCTGTTGGATATTTCAGGCTGCCTTAGCAAGATTGAAGCGCGTGAGGCAGCCTGAAAACGGTAAACAGCTAAACCACATCTGAGGCAGCCTGAAAACACAAAACAGCCCCCAAAGGCAGC
>CAUVGV010000152.1:0-6288 GCA_963551505.1 uncultured Kingella sp. | reverse complement strand
AGATTTACTATTTTTGGTTTGATTTTAGGTTTTGCAAAGGTTTCAGGCTGCCTTTGGTTTTGGGGTGAATTGGGCGTGATGGTGTTGATTGTTTTTCAGGCTGCCTAATGGGATGGAGGGAGACAGCCTGAAAAAGCCAAACCGTTTGGTGCGTGCCAAGCGGTTTTTTGTTGGGTGGATTTTCAGGCTGCCTCAACGCGGGCGCGATATAAGGCAGCCTGAAACTGTCCCCGCGCGGTTACGGCTTGCTTGCAAGCCGTGTTCTTGCGCTGGTATGAAATAGTTGGAGTTTTGAAGCGGGCTGGGGTTGAGCGATGGTTTTCAGGCTGCCTTTGGGGGATTTACCAAGGCAGCCTGAAAACGTATTGGCGGCATTGTTTCGCTGCGCTTGTTTTCAGGCTGCCTTCTTTGTTTAACCATTTGGCGACAAGCCGTCGCCGTTCCATTTTCAGGCTTCCTATTCCTTTCAGGCTGCCTATTCCTCCTCGGGCACGCGACTAATCTTCACGCGCTCCACGCGATGCCCGTCTTTTTCCAGCACTTCAAACTGCCAGCCGTGAAACCGGATGCTATCGCCCACTTCGGGCAGGTCTTGCATTTGCTCCATAATCAAGCCGGCCACGGTGTGGAAATCGGCATCTTCGGCGGGTGGCGGCAGGTTAAGCTGCGGGGCGAGTTCTACATATTCCAACGCGCCATCCACGGTGAGGCTGTCGTCGGTGTTTTCTTGCACGCTGGGCTCTTCTTCGCGCTCAAATTCTTCGGGGAACTCGCCTGCGATGGTTTCCAGCAAGTCTTTCATGGTAACCATGCCCAGCACCGCGCCAAATTCGTCCACCACCAAGGCATAATCCGCGCTGTGTTTGCGAAACAGCTCTATGGCTTGCAGCGCGGTCGCGCTTTCGGGCAGCATCAGCGGTTGCTTTAAGGCAGCCTGAATATGGGTTTCGCCTGTTTCTAGGATTTGCGCGAGCAGGTCTTTTTTGTTGATGTAGCCCAAGGGTTCGTCCACGCCTGCTTTGCCCACCACCAACAGCCGCGAATAGGGGCATTCAATCAGCTTGGCTTTTTGCTCGTCTTTGCTTTGCGAGATGTCCAGCCGTTCTATGTCGCTGCGCGGTATCATCACGCCGAAAATGGGGCGTTCGGCAAGCGTGAGCACGCTGCGTATCATGGATTTTTCGTTGTCTTCAAAATGCTCACTGTCGCCATTGTCGCTGCCATCTTTGCTCAGCAGCGTTTCGCGGATGCCCATCATGCCCAGCACGTTTTCGGCGGTGCGTTGTCGCCATGAGCTGCCTGCGTAGTCGTTTTTCTTGGTGTTTTTTTGCGAAACTTGGTTAAACACTTCTATCAGGATGGAGAAGCCGATGGCGGCGTAGAGATAGCCTTTGGGGATGTGAAAATGGAAGGCTTCGGCAATCAGGCTAAACCCTATCATCAGCAAAAAGCCCAAGCACAGCATCACCACGGTGGGATGCTTGTCCACAAAATTAGTGAGCACTTTGCTGGCGGTAATCATCGCGGTCATGGCAACGGCAACCGCCGCCATCGCTACGATGATGTGTTCCACCATCGCCACGGCGGTAATCACGCTATCTATGGAAAACACGGCATCCAGCACCACAATCTGCGCCACCACGCTCCAAAAGAGGGCGTGTTTTTTGTGCGTGTCGGCAACTTGGAAATGGTTTTCGCCTTCCAGTCGCTCGTGTAGCTCGGTGGTGGCTTTGTACAGCAAAAAGATGCCGCCGCCGAGCATAATTAAATCTTTGCCTGAAACGCTGTGCGCGCCCAAGTGAAACAGCGGCTGGGTGAGCGTGATGATGTGCGCCATAAAGCCTAGCATAATGATGCGGATGACAACGGCAAGCGCCAGCCCTGTGATGCGGGCTTTGTCGCGCAGCACGGGTTTGACTTTGCTTGCTAGGATGGCTACGAAAACTAGGTTATCAATGCCCAGCACCACTTCTAATATAAGCAGCGTGGCGAAACCTATCCATGTTTGCGGCTCGGCGAGCCAACTGATGTCCATTGTGGCGAGAATCCTTTGGGGGGGAACGAATCGGCGCGAGCGGATGGCGTTTCAGGCTGCCTAGTGGCGCGTTAGATGAGCCATCCTGCAAACCGCAAAAGGCAGCCTGAAAACGGATGAGGCGCGGTTTAGCAAAGCGCAAACGGCGTTTCAAATACGTTTTCAGGCTGCCTTATGGCTAGGTTGTGCAGTGGCGGCGAGGTTGGTTGCCGCGGCTCTGCTCGGGTTCGTTCATTGTGTGGTTGCGAAAATAAAAACGGGGCGAGTTTAGCGAAAATTGGCGCGGTTGGCAAAATGAGTTTGGGGAGGGTGGGGTTGGGTCTGTTTTCAGGCTGCCTAACGATACAAAGGCAGCCTGAAAACGCCTCTCTCCGCATTTTCAGGCTGCCTATTTATCCGCAAGACAGCAATGCCCAATCATTCAAACAACGCGCAAGTCCCATCCACTTCGCAATTTTTTTGCCGATACAAGCGCACCAGCTTGCTAGTGGAGGCGTCGTGCGGCTGCGGGTCGATTGCACCCGTCAGCTCGGCGAGTATGGTTTTGGCAAGCTGTTTGCCCAGTTCCACGCCCCATTGGTCAAAGCTGTTGATGCCCCAAATCACACCTTGGGTGAAGACTTTGTGTTCATACATGGCAATCAGGCTGCCCATGTTGCGCGGGGTGATTTTATCCAGCAGGATAACGTTGGTAGGACGGTTGCCGCTGAATGTTTTGTGCGGCACAAGCGCTTCGATATGCTCGGCGGGCACGCCTTGCGCTTGCAGTTCGGCGCGGGCTTCGGCGGGCGTTTTGCCGCGCATAAAGGCTTCGGCTTGGGCGAACACGTTGCTGAGCAGGATTTCGTGATGCCCGGGCAGATTGCTGCGTTTTTCCAAGCTGGCGATGAGGTCTATGGGCGTGATGTGCGTGCCTTGGTGCAGCAGTTGGAAAAAGGCATGCTGCCCGTTGATGCCCGTTTCGCCCCAGATGATTGGCCCTGTTTCGGTAGCGACGGGCGTGCCGTCCATTTGCACTTGTTTGCCGTTGGATTCCATATCTAGCTGTTGGATGTATTTGGGCAGGCGGTGCAGGTGTTGGTCGTATGGCGCAATCACATGACTGCCGCCGCCGTAAAAATTGATGTACCAAATGCCGATTAAGCCCATCAGCGCGGGCAGGTTGCGCGACAGCGGCGCGTTGCGGAAATGTTGGTCCATCAGGTGCGCGCCTTCCAGCAGCTCAATAAAATTTTCTTCGCCCAAATACAGCATGATGGGCAAGCCGATGGCCGACCACAGGCTGTATCGTCCGCCCACCCAATCCCAAAATTCAAACATGTGCTCGGTGTCTATGCCAAATTCGGCAACGGCTTTTTGGTTGGTGGAAATGGCGACAAAGTGCTTGGCGATGTCTTTTTCGCTGCCTGCCTGCAAGAACCAATCGCGCGCGGTGTGGGCATTGGTGAGCGTTTCTTGGGTGGTGAAGGTTTTGGAGGCGATGATGAACAGCGTGGTTTCGGGGTGCACTTTTTCCAGCACGTCGCGCATTTGCGCACCGTCCACATTGGAAACAAAGTGCATATTCAGGCGCGGATGCCCAAAGTTTTTCAGCGCGGTGCACATCATCAGCGGCCCCAAATCTGAGCCGCCGATGCCGATATTGACCACATCGGTGATGACTTGGTTGGTGTAGCCCAGCCATTCGCCGCTGCGCACGGCGCGGGTGAAGTCACCCATTTTGCGCAAAACATGGTTCACTTCGGGCATCACGTCTTTGCCGTCCACCTTAATCGGCGTGTTGCTGCGGTTGCGCAGGGCAACATGGAGCACGGCGCGGTGTTCGGTTTCGTTGATTTTTGCGCCGCGATACATTTGCTCAATGCGCTCGGGCAGCCCTGCTTGCTCGGCAAGTTCAACCAGATGGGCGATGATGGTGTCGTTGATGCGGTTTTTGGAAAAATCCACCGTTAAGCCGCCCACTTCCAGCCAATAGCGGTTGGCGCGCTCGGGGTCTTGGGCGAATTGGTCGCGCATTTGGACGGATTGGGTTTGTTGGTAGTCTTGTTGCAGGGCTTGCCATGCGGGGAGGTTGGTGGGCGTGGTCATGGTGTTTTCCTTTGTCGGGTAAGTTGAAATGGGATGAACGGGATTATAGTGATTTTCAGGCTGCGTTTGGATATGAAAAGGCAGCCTGAAACGGGGGATGGTGTTTCAGGCTGCCTGATGTGTATGCGGGCAATGCGCCCTATTCTGTTTTTAGGCTGCCTCTGGTGTTGCGCAAAATAGCGGGTAACGTGCCCAACTTTGTTTTTAGGCTGCCTCTAACACTGTACAAAATAGCTAACGATAACGGATAACGGTTTTCAGGCTGCCTACTCCGTTTACGCAACGCCACGGGCAGCCTGAAAACTCTATCGCGTATCACTCGCTCACGCGGTGGCTCAAAATACTGCGCTTGCCCTTTTCCAACTGCAACGAAGCGGTTTCGCCCAAGCGCAACGCCAAGCCAATCGCCAAAATATCCACCACCGCCAATTGCAATGCCCGCGACACCATCGGCGAATAACGATGCGCGTCTTCCTGCGCCGCCAGCGCCAATTCGCAATCGGCAAACTGCGCCAGCGGGCTGCCCGCGCGGGTAATCACAATCACTTTTGCGCCGTTTTCCTTGGCGATGCTCACCGCATCCAGCAGCTCAATCGACGAGCCCGAATTGGAAATCACCACCAACACATCTTGCGCCGTTAAAACCGCCGCCGCCATCAGCTGAATATGCGTATCCGAATACGCCACGGTGGACACGCCCAAACGGAAAAATTTATGCTGCGCATCCTGCGCCACAATGCCCGAATTGCCCAAGCCGTAAAACTCAATGCGCCGCGCGTGCGACAGCATCGCAATCGCGTTTTCCAGCTCGTTTTCATCCAAACTGCGCCGTGCGCCCAGCAACGCCGCCGCGGTGTTGCCCAACACTTTCTCCATCACATCGCCCATGTTGTCGTCGGTGTTTAATTCGGCGTGCACAAACGGCAAACCGTTGTGGCTGATGCTGGCAGAAAGTTCCAGTTTAAATTCAGGCAGCCCCTTGTAGCCCAAGCTGCGGCAAAACCGAATCACCGTAGGCTGCGACACTTCCGCCCGCTCCGCAATCTCCGCCACCGCCGCGTGCACAAACCATTTGGGTTCAGACAGCGCGCATTCCGCCACCTTGCGTTCCGCGTTGGATAACGAATCCAAAATCTCACTAATTTTGCTTAACATAATCGCTTCTTTCTTATTGGGTTACTATTTTTATAGGCAGCCTGAAAACCATTAGGCAGCCTGAAAAAGCTCAGGACGCTTGCGCTGCAACAGCATCAACGCCGACAGCGTTTGCGCATTGCCCAGCGCATCATCATCAATCAACGCATCCAACTGCGCCAACGCAATGCGCACAGGAATCAACGGCTCAGGCTCATCGCCATCCAATTTAGACGCGCTCAAATCCTCCGCGATAAACACGTGCATCAGCCCAAACATATGGCTGGGCGAAGCATACAGCGCGCGCAACGGCGTTAATTTTGCCGCCGCCAAACCAATTTCCTCTTGCAGCTCGCGCCGCGCCGCCTGCTCAGGCGTTTCGCCCGCATCAATCAGCCCCTTCACGCAAGTTAATTCATACCGCTCGGGACCGACCGCATACTCGCGCACCATAATCAACTCGCCGTTTTCAATCGGCAACACCATCACCGCAGGCTTGCGCGACGGCGTTAAACGCTCATAAGTGCGCTCCACGCCGTTGGCAAAGCGCAAATCCACTTCCTGCACTTCAAAAATGCGCGTTTTCGCCGCCAAGCGCACCGCCAGCACCTCAGGTTTTTGCTGTTTTGTGTCTAAAAAACTCATCTCGTTTTCCTTGTGTTATCCCATTTCAGGCTGCCTATCGCCGCGCCTGAAACTCATCCAACAATTCATTCGCATAGCGCAACGACAAACCAAACCGCTGCCGCACCGCCACCAAATCATTGATGCGATTGCCCGACACATTCTGCCGCAGCCATTCATGCGTTTTCGGATTGCTTTTCACGCTTTCATACAAAAACCGCGCCGCCGACATACTGTTATTGCGCAGCCAAGCCAGCCACGCGCCAATCACCAGCGCAATCAACAAAAATTTCCACATAGTTATTCCTTAGAACCTGTATTCACTATTTGCATAGGCAGATTTGATGACATAAAAAGCGCGGATACAAGGCAAAAAGCGCAGCAAGGTTGAACACCTTGCGAGCATT
>CAUVGV010000151.1:0-6319 GCA_963551505.1 uncultured Kingella sp. | reverse complement strand
CAACCAGCAATACACCCACTAAACAAACCCAATCAACAGCACCAAAGCAGCCTGAAAGTAAATGGAGATATTCAGAAAGCCAAGACAAAATGCGCGGGACAGTCAGCCATTTTGCGATGTTAATATCAGACACCAAAGCGGATGTAGGCTCAATTGGTAGGGCACGTGTAGCATTGAATTTGCGTTCAGGGGACAAATACGGTAATGATGTTTTCTTTACGGTGGACGGTGGCGTATTTCATTGTTCAATCATGGATAGCTGCACAATCAACGTGCAGTTTGATAATGGGACAATAGAAAATTTGTCCGTAGTGGAAGGCGAAGCAACATTGGGCGATACGTTGTTTCTTGCAGATGAAAAGACCACCGTTTCTCGTTTTGCTACGCAACTTAAACACAGTAAATTGCTGCGTGTGGAATTTGAGTTCGTTAATCACGGTAGAGAACAGTTTGAATTTGATACGCGCCAGTTGAATTGGTCTTATTTTTGATAATTAGACAGCCTGAAACGCCGCTCCCACAAACAAAAACCTTGTTCCCAAAAAGAACAAGGTTTTTATTTTATTCAACGCAGCAATCAAACCCCGCGCAACAACTCGTTCACGCTGGTTTTCGCCCGCGTTTTCGCGTCCACCTTTTTCACAATCACCGCGCAATACAAGCTGTGCGAGCCATCTTTGCTGGGCAGGCTGCCTGAAACCACCACCGAGCCAGCAGGCACGCGCCCATAGTGGATTTCACCTGTTTCGCGGTCATAAATTTTGGTGGATTGCCCGATGAACACGCCCATAGAAATCACGCTGCCTTCTTCCACCACCACGCCTTCCACAATCTCGCTGCGCGCGCCGATAAAGCAGTTGTCTTCAATAATTGTTGGCGCAGCTTGCAACGGCTCCAACACGCCGCCAATGCCCACGCCGCCGCTCAAATGCACATTTTTGCCGATTTGTGCGCACGAGCCCACCGTAACCCAAGTGTCCACCATCGTGCCTTCGTCCACATACGCGCCAATGTTCACATAAGACGGCATCAACACCGCATTTTTCGCCACAAAGCTGCCGCGTCGCGCAATTGCTCCGGGCACCGCGCGGAAGCCCGCCGCCTGAAAATCCGCCTGCGACCAATGGGCAAACTTGGTAGGCACTTTGTCAAAATAACGATTCACGCCGTCATCCGCCAGCTCGTTATCCGCGATGCGAAACGACAGCAACACCGCTTTTTTCGCCCATTCGTTCACCAGCCAATCGCCCACGCCACGGCGTTCTGCCACGCGCAACGAGCCGTTGTCCAGCAGGCGCATGGTTTCCAGCACCGCCTCTTTCACCTCGGGCTGCACATTGGCAGGCGTGATTTCGGCGCGGTTTTCAAAAGCAGTTTCAATAATCTGTTGCAAAGACATGGCTTTATCCTTATGAAGTTGAGCAAGAAAGGGGCGATTGTAGCGCAAAAAGGTTTTTCAGGCTGCCTTAAATACATTTACAATTTATGCCAACTATTTTGAGTCTAGGAAACCGCGTTATGAAAAAAATCCTCTTTATTTGCTTGGGCAACATCTGCCGCTCGCCGATGGCAGAATATATTTGCCGCCACATGGCAGCCGAGCGCGGCATCTCCGTGCACACCGCCAGCGCAGGCACATCAGGCTGGCACGATGGCGAAAGGATGCACTGCGGCACCGCCGACGTGTTAGACGGGATGGGCATCGCCTCGCAAGATTTTGTCAGCCGCAAAATCAAAAAAAGCGATTTGAACGACTACGATTATTTAATCGTGATGGACGACAGCAATTTGCGCGATGTAGAAAAATTTTTCGGCAGACAGCCTGAAAAAATCTTCAAAATCACCGACCTGTTGCCCAAAGGTAGCGGCTACGACCATGTGCCCGACCCGTGGTACACCGGCAATTTCAACGAAACGCGCGCTATACTTACCGTCTGTTGCGATGTGTTGCTTACGCGGCTGCAAAACGGCGAAATGTAGCGGCAAATGGGCGCAATCAAGCAGTTTATGGCGCAAGGCTGGAAACAGGTTTGAATGTTATCCCGCGTAATGAAATGTAATTTTCAGGCAGCCTGAAAACGGCTTGCGCTAAAATAAAACCGCTTTTGGATAACTTTGGCGAGCGTTGTTTGCCCCCTTTTGCTGTTAAAACCTGCGTTTACAAGCACACGATGATTGCAAACGCAGGTTTTGCGATAAAGACGCAGTTCGCCGCAATGCCCGCCGTGGTTATTCAAAGCACCCCCATTTTTCCGAAAGGACGCACGATGAAAAAAATCCTATTCGCCTTGCTACTGGGCACGCTTGCCACCGCCGCCAGCGCAGAATTAATGTATTACGGCGACGACAGCCCCAGAATTGAGCTTGACCGCAGCAGAATAGACATTGACCGCAGCGACCGCGCATACGAACGGCGCGGGCGATACGATGACGACTATCGCTACGACCGCCGCTACGACCGTTATGATCGCTACGACCGTCGTTACCGCGATTATGATGATTACCGCCGCGACAATCGCCGCTACCGCGATTACGGTTACCGCTACGATTCCGACAACGGCTTCAATATCCGCTACGGCTGGGGCAACGACAACACCCGCATTGATATGCGCTACGACAATGGCTACCGCCGTTACCGCGATTATGATGATGGTTATCGCCGCCGCTATCGGCGTTATCGCGGCGGGTGGTGAAACACGTGGGGATTAGGCAGCCTGAAAACAAAAACACGGCTCATCAGATGATTGCCGTGTTTATGGTTTTCGCTTTGCCAGCTTGGTTTTCAGGCTGCCTATTCGCCCCCCATAGGCAGCCTGAAAACCATTACACCACCCTCGCCCGCAGCAAATCATGCATATTCAACGCCCCCACCAAACGCCCCTCCGCATCGCACACCAACAGCCCGCCAATCCGCTTCTCCTGCATCATCCGCAACGCCTCGCTCGCCAGCTTATCGGGCGCAATAAACTTCGGCTCGCGCTTCATCACATCATCCACCGTTAGCCCCGCAAACGAATCGCGCTGTTCAAACAAGCGGCGCAAATCCCCATCCGTCAGCACGCCTTTGAGGCAGCCTGAAACGTCCACCACCGCCAGCATTCCCAAGCCCTTCTCGCTCATGGTAACAATCGCCGATTTCAACAACGTCTGCTCCGCCACCGCAGGCAATTCATCGCCCGCGTGCATCAAATCCCCCACCGTCAGCAGCAAACGCCGCCCCAAGCTCCCCGCAGGATGGCTCAACGCAAAATCCTCCGAAGTAAACTGCCGCGCTTTAAGCAACACAATCGCCAGCGCATCGCCCAACGCCAACACCGCCGTGGTGCTAGAAGTGGGCGCAAGGTTGAGCGGGCAAGCCTCATGCGACACCGCCGCCCGAATATGAATATCCGCAAACCGCGCCAAGCTAGATTGCGCGTTAGACGACACGCCAATCAACACCGTATCCTTGCGCTTTAACGCAGGCAAAATCGCCAAAATCTCGTCGCTCTCGCCCGAATTAGACAACGCCACCACCACATCGCCATCCACAATCATCCCCAAATCGCCATGCGCCGCCTCGGCAGGATGCACAAAAAACGCAGGCGTGCCCGTGGAAGCCAGCGTTGCCGCCATCTTGCGCCCAATATGCCCCGATTTGCCAATGCCCTTAACAATCACCCGCCCACGACAAGCCAAAATCGCCTCCACCGCCTGCACAAAATCCGCCCCCAGCCCCGCTGACACTTCCCCAATCGCCGCCGCCTCGCTTGCCAACGCCTCGCGTGCCCATAAAAGATACTGATGAACCATTGCCACCTCTATTTATATCCATTCGTTTAAAACCATCAAATAGCGTTAGCGAAACTTAATATCATTTGCTATACACCAATCTGCTGTTCCAAATGAGAATTATTTGACTAAAAACAAGATTTTATCACAACAGTTTGGCAAAAATTCGCCCGCGAAAAATCAAAAGCAAAACAACCATATAGCGTAGATTAGAGCCTATGCCTAAAAAATAATATTGTATGAATACAACGGCTGGATGATAATAACAAAATCACCGCAAAACAGTGATTTTCCTATAATTTTGGAGATAGGAAACCGTTTAACTCACCATACAATATTAAAGGATAAAATCATGGCACTGGTATATTGGACACAAGACCTAAACACAGGTTTTGCAGACGTAGATGAACAACATCAAATTCTCGTTGACCACTTCAACAAGCTAGACGACGCGTTTAAATCTGCCGACTACGAAGCCACCAAAAAAGAGCTACAAGATTTGATTGACTACACCATCTATCACTTTGGCGAAGAAGAAAAAATGCTGGAAGCCGCGCATTACCGCATGACCGAGCCACACAAAAAAGTACACGCCAACTTTGTTAAAAAAATGGGCGAATTGCAAGGACGCTTTGAAAACGGCGACATCACCGCCTTGCAAGAAGTGTTGGATATGTGCGATGGCTGGCTGTTCCGCCACATTCGCCTTAACGACCATGGCTACATTGCCGATGTGAAAGCCGCAGGCGTGCGTTAAATTTTGGATTGCAAAAAGCGTTTTGCCATGATGGTGAAACGCTTTTTTATTTGCGCTTTTCCGTTTTCAGGCTGCCTATGCACCCGCTATAAGGCAGCCTGAAAATCAAAAATGGAGGAGCGGCGACGACTTGTCGCTAAATAGCGTATTCAATGAGCTTGATGAGTGGGCAACATTGGCGAGCCTTTGATGTTTCATCGGTTGCAGATTGCGCAAAGGTTTGGTTTTCCCATTTTCAGGCTGCCTATTACGCCTCATCAGGCAGCCTGAAACGCAGTTCGGCGTAGCCCAAATTATCCCCCAGCCAACCGCCCCTACCCAAACTGTAAAAAAACCTTTACGATTGCCCCTTTTCACGCCATCGCAAAGGAAAACAGCATGACCACCATCAAACAAGTCAAACAACTCGGGCAACAAATCTGGCTAGACAACCTATCGCGTAGCCTTGTGCAAAGCGGCGAGTTAGCCCAATTTCTCGCCGACGGCGTATGCGGCGTAACTTCCAATCCCGCCATCTTCCAAAAAGCCTTTTCAAGCGACGCGCTCTATATTCCCGAAATTGAAGCCCTGAAACAACAAAACAAAACCGCCAAAGAAATCTACGAAACCCTCGCCATCGCCGATGTGCAAGCCGCGTGCGATGTATGCCGCGCCGAATACGATAGCTCAAACGGCAAAACAGGCTTTGTGAGCCTAGAAGTTGCGCCCGAGCTGTCGCACGATGCCGAGCGCACCATCGCCGAAGCGCAACGCCTGTGGGCAGCCATCAACCGCCCCAACGCCATGATAAAAATCCCTGCCACCGATGCAGGCTTAACCGCGCTCACCGTCCTCGTCGCCAGCGGCATCAACGTCAATCTCACGCTATTATTCTCGCGTAAACAAACACTTAAAGCCTACGCCGCCTACACCGCAGGCTTAACCCAACTCGCTGCCAACGGCGGCAATCTGGCGCAAGTTCAAGTGGTCGCCAGCTTCTTTATCTCCCGCATTGACAACGCGCTGGATGGCACGCTGCCCGAACACCTGCGCGGCAAAATTGCCATCGCCCTTGCCAAAGCCGCCTATCAAGATTGGCAAGACTACTTCACCAGCCCCCAATTTGCCGCCCTTGCCGCGCAAGGCGCGCACCGCGTATCGCTGCTGTGGGCATCCACCGGCGTGAAAAATCCCGACTACCCCGCCACGCTGTATGTGGACGCGCTGATTGGCGAACACACCGTAAACACCGTGCCCGATGCCACGCTCAAAGCCTTTATCGCCACAGGCACCGCCGCGCGCACCCTGCCCGAAAACATCCCCGCCGCGCTCGCCCAGCTTGCCGAAGCCGAAAAATTGGGCATAGACGTGGAAACGCTGGCAACGCGCCTGCAAAACGACGGCTTGAAACAGTTTGAAGAAGCCTTCGCCAAGCTGCTCGCCCCATTGGCAGCCTGAAAGCCGTAGGCTTCAACGGAGTTAAAACACGTTTACGCGCTGCTGCGAAGCTCAAACCGTTTCGGCGGGTTTATCCGTTTTCAGGCTGCATCATCAGCCCGAGGCAGCCTGAAAAAGCATAGATGCGGTTTAACCGTTCTCATGGCGTTGCGCCGCCATACCCACGCTTTGCGTGCGTGGATGAAATGACTGTTTCAGGCTGCCCTATCATTTAAAGGCAGCCTGAAACCTTTGCACAACCTAAAAATGAAACAAGAAATAGTTAAAGCTCCGTCATTCCCGCGTAGGCGGAAATCTTGGTTAATATTAAATAACAGTTTGTTTTTACAATAATTTCTAAATATCAAACAAGAT
>CAUVGV010000150.1:0-6326 GCA_963551505.1 uncultured Kingella sp. | reverse complement strand
ACTGCTCCACGGCTTTGGCGTTGTTCGCCAGCACCTCGTCCACCATCGCTTCAATTGCGCCGGTGTCGGTGATTTGCACCAAGCCGTGTTTGTCGATGATTTGCTCAATCGTGGCTTCGGGTTCTGCCCACATCGCTTCAAATGCTTTTTTTGCCAGCTTGCTGCTGAGTGTGCCATCGGCGATTTTGCCCACCAGCGCCGCCAGCCGCGCTGCGGTAATCGGGCTTTGCGCCAGCTCCAAGCCTTCTTTGTTCAGCGTGGCGGCCAGTTCGCCGTTTATCCAATTGGCCACCAGTTTGCCCTGATTGCTCGCTTTGGCGGCGGTTTCAAAATAGGCAGCCTGAAAACGAGAAACCGTGAGCAGGCGGGCATCGTATTCGCTGACGCCAAACTCGTTGACAAAACGCGCCACCATTTCTTTGGGCAGCTCGGGCATCTGCTCGCGGGCTTTTTGCAACTGTTCATTGGAAATGATGACGGGCAGCAGGTCGGGGTCGGGGAAATAGCGGTAGTCGTGCGCGTCTTCTTTCAGGCGCATCACGCGGGTTTCGCCTTTGTCGGGGTCAAACAGCATGGTCGCCTGCTGCACTTTGCCGCCGTCTTCCAAAATCTCGATTTGCGCTTCCACTTCGTAGTTAATCGCCTGCTCCAAAAAGCGGAAGGAGTTTAAGTTTTTGATTTCGCGGCGCGTGCCAAATTCAGACTGCCCTTTGGGGCGCACGGAGACGTTGGCATCCACGCGGAACGAGCCTTCCGCCATATTGCCGTCGCAGATGTCCAGCCACGTTACCAGCCCGTGCAGGGCTTTGGCATAGGCAACGGCTTCGGCGGCGGAGCGCATTTCTGGTTCGGACACCACTTCCAGCAGCGGCGTGCCCGCGCGGTTCAGGTCAATGCCGGTTGCGCCGTTCAAGCCTTCGTGCACCGATTTGCCCGCGTCTTCTTCCATGTGGGCGCGGGTTACGTTGATGGTTTTCACTTCGTCGCCCACCACGATTTCCAGCTTGCCGTGTTCCACAATCGGCAAGTCCAACTGGCTGATTTGATAGCCTTTCGGCAGGTCGGGATAGAAATAGTTTTTGCGGTCGAACACGTTTTTGCGGTTGATGGTGGCGTTCAGCGCCAAGCCTAGCTTAATCGCTTTTTCCACCACTTCGCGGTTCATCACCGGCAGCGTGCCCGGCAGCGCGCATTCCACCACGCTGGCGTGCGCGTTCGGCTCTGCGCCGAAGGCGGTACTCGCGCCGCTGAAAATTTTGGATTGGGTGTTGAGTTGGACGTGGATTTCCAAGCCGATTACGGTTTCCCAGGTCATGGTTATTCGCTTTCTGTTTTTGTTGAATGATGATTGGACGATGAAAACACGCGCTGCATTTGCGCGGCGATTTCATCCAGCATGGCATAGCGGCGGCGGTACATCGCGCGCTTTTGGCTTTTGATTTCCGTTTCGTCTCTGCGCTCGGGTCGGGCGGGCAGATGCCAATAGCCGTCTTGTTCATGGCGTGTGCCGCCCGCGTTTGCCCAGAGTTCGTCGTAATCAATCTGCACGCGTTTTTTCAATGCCCAGCGCAATTTCACTTGGTTATCCTGTGCGATGCCCAACAGCGGAGCGGTTTTCAGGCAGTCTGAAAGCAGTTGCAGCGCGTTAATCATAAAATGTTGCGGACGAATTCCGTGCAGCGTTTTGGTCATTTGGCGCACCACGTCTTTAGCATCTGCCGTGTTGGGGCCTTGCACGGAGCCAATCAGCAGCGCGTTGGGCGGCACAAAAGTAAACGATGCGGTGTAAATGCGCTCGCCTTGGTTGTTGCGAAGCGATACCGCCCACCAGCCTTCGTCTGATAATTGGTCGTTGCGGTTGAGCCAGAGTTGGCAGCCATCGGGCAATTTTGCCAGCAGGCAATAATAGGGTTTTTGGCTGATTTGTTGGAACACGGGCGCGCCGAAATTTCTAAGTGCGGCTTCTAAATCGTATTGCATGATTTGTTGTCGTTTTGTTGCGCCAAAACGGCTGTCGGCAAACAAATGTAAAAGCGGATAGGCTTCGTGTTCGTGCTGATGGAAAAAAATTTGCGCGTGTGGCGCGGTATTGACATAGCGTTCAAAACGCATAATTTGGCGGCTCATCAGCAATCGGCGCAGCGCGAATTTGGCATGGCGCAAGGTGTAGCGCGGCGACTTTGTGTAAACCTGTTTGAAGCAGGGATAACGAAAATGCAGAATGCGGTCGGTCATGGTGCGGATTAAAAAAACAAAGCGCGAATTATAGCAGCCTGAAAGGTTTTTGTTTGGGGCGTTTTTTGTGTTTTAACTGCGTTGAGCCTTTGGCTTTCAGGCTGTTTATTCATTTTATGGTTGGGTATTTTGATTTTGTTGCAACTCGTGGTTTTCAGGCTGCCTGATTGGGATGTTTTGTTCGTTTTCAGGCTGCCTATCGGGGCTGTTTTCGCCTGCTTTGTCCCACAGTATCCGCACGTCAAAAAAATGCGCCGATAGCATGGTGAGAATAACCACCAGGCAGAAATAAATGGCGGCGGGGCCGGGGGTTACGCGGGCGATGTTGGTGTGAAAGGTGCTCATCATAATGATGATGACGAATATATCTATCATCGACCATCGCCCCACGCGCTCGGTGAGGCGGTATTGTACGGATAGGATGCGGATGGGCAGCAGGGGGCGCACGGCGGCGCTGTATAGCAGGATGAGCATGGAGATGATTTTGAGCGTGGGCACGGCGATGCTCGCGCTGAATATCACGCTGGCGATAAAGCGGTCGCCCTTGTTCCACATAAAAATAATGCCGCTCATAATGGTGCTGACTTCTTTTTCCATCGGGTTGGTGGAAATCATAATGGTGAGCAAGTTAGCGGGCAGATACAAAATCATGGCGGCAAGCAAAAAGCAGGCGGACACTTTCAGGCTGCCGGGACGGCGGTGGAATAGCTCCGAGCCACACACGCCACAAAATGTTTCGCTGGCAGGGCGGTAAAACAGGCAGCGTTTGCAGCAGATGGTGTTTGGGGCAGCCTGAAAAAAGGGCAGGTGCTTGGCGCGGCGGATTTGGTAATACACCCAATGGCTGGGCGTGGCGACGGCGGTGCGCAGCAACAGCAACGCCAGCATGGGCATCAGCCAAAACGCGGTGCCAAATTTCACCGATGCCACCGCGCTGAGCTTGATATACGCCACCAGCATGGAGATGAAAAACACATCCACCATAATCCATTCTTGCAAACGGGTGAGCAGGCGAGCCGCGCCGAGTAGATAACGCACGTTGCGTTCAAAAATCAACGCGCTGTAAACATAAATACACGACAGCAAAAACACCACGGGCGTGCCAAAGGTGAGCAAGGTAAGCACGATGCCGAGAAAGCTCCATCTGCCGCTGCCGATAAGCGTAATCATCATTTCAGGCAGCGTGAGGCGCGAATACATCCCCGTCATCATCACGCGCACAAAAGGCTGGCTATACACCAGCAGCATCAAAATCAGCGCGGCGATGGCGCAGGCTAACACGATGGGATAAGGCTCGGGTTCAATGCTCGCCAAATGATGATGGCAACGCGGGCATTCGGCTTCTTGCCCTTGCCGCAGCTTGGGCAAATGGGTTTGCAAGCCGCATTCGGGGCAGGCGACATCGTGCGCAGGCAGGGTGGCGTTGGGGAAATAATGCTTTGCCCATTGATGCTGAATGCGGCGATAGATGGCATGGCGCAGACGGGGCATTATTGGGCTACCACGTTGAATTGATGCTCAATTTTTTGCCATTGCTCGGCTTCTTCTTGCAGCGCGGCGGCGGTGAGCGGGTTGTTGTCTAACCATGCTTGCGGGGCTTTGAGCGTGTAGCGGTTGGCGGGCTTGTCGTATTGCAGCGACAAACCTTGCGGCAGTTGCAATGGCAAGCGGGCGCGACAAAACAGCACGGCAAGGCGCAAAGCCAGCAGGGCGTGCCAGCGCATAAGGTCGCTGCGGCTGAGCGTGTCTGCCATTTTTTTCAAATCGCTGCGCTGCCCCAGCGTGAGCATCGCCAGCAATTCTTGCTCTTGGCGCGAAAAGCCCGACATATCGGCGTTGGCCAGCACATAGGCGGTGTGTTTGTGGTAGGCGGTGTGGGCGATGTCGATGCCCACTTCGTGCAACTGCGCCGCCCAGCGCACATAGTTTGACCAGTAATCCAGCTCTTGCACGGTGGCGGTTTGCGCAAGGTGGCGCAAGAATTGCAAGGCAAGCTGCGATACGCGCTCGGCTTGGTTGGTGCTCACATGGTAACGCGCTTGGAACTGGCGCACAGTTTGCTCGCGCAAGTCTTCGTTTACATTGCGCCCCACGGTGTCAAAAAACACGCCATCGCGCAAACCCGCTTCGTTAAATGCCATGCCTGCGATGTCCAACTCTTCAAACGCCGCCATCATCACCGCCAACCCGCCTGCAAACACTTCCACGCGCTCGGGCTTGATGCCATCGAGCTTGGCTTTTTTTACGCTGCCTGCGTCGGCAATTTTGCGCGCCAGCACGCGCATGGCATCCAGCGTGATGCGCTCGCCCATGCCTTCTGCGGCGATTACGGTGGCGATGGATTTGGCGCTGCCCGATGTGCCTAGCGCGATATCCCAGCCTTGTTGTTTGTAGATTTTGCTGATGCGTTGGATTTCGCCCCGCGCGGCGTTGATGGCAGCCTGAAAATCTTTTTGACTAATTTTGTTTTGGAAAAAGCGCAGCGAATAGGTTACGCAGCCCAGTGGCAGGCTTTCGGTGTGGGTGGGCTGTAATTGGCTGCCGAGGATAAATTCGGTTGAGCCGCCGCCGATGTCAATTACCAGCAGCTTTTGCCCGTGGTTGGGGTAGGTGTGAATCACGCCTGTGTAAATCAGCCGCGCTTCTTCGCGCCCTGCGATGACTTCAATCGGAAAGCCCAGCGCGGCTTCGGCTTTGGGCAAAAATTGGGCGATGTTTTTCGCCACGCGAAAGGTGTTAGTCGCCACGGCGCGCACTTGCTCGGGCGCAAAGCCGCGCAGCCGTTCGCCAAATTGCGCCAAGCATTCTAGGGCGCGCTCTTGGCTTTCTTCGCTTAGGTTTTTGTTGGCATCCAAGCCGCCCGCAAAGCGCACCATTTGCTTGATGTTTTCCACCACTTGCGGCTGCCCGTTGTTGTTTTGGCAGATTTGCAGGCGAAAGCTGTTGGAGCCTAAATCGACAGAGGCGAGGAGGGAGGCGAGGTTTTCCATGATGGGTTTCCTTGGTTAAGGGATGGGGATTGCGGGGGAAGCAGCCTGAAAGGGGGGAGTGAGTTTTGTTGTTTTCAGGCTGCCGATTGTAGATGCGCGCGATATGCTTCTACGTTGGTTTGATTCTTGAATCCGATAATTTCGTTTTTTAGATTGCTGATTGCTTTTCTGTTTTCATTAACCGAATCACTTCTTTTAATGCTTCCAGTTCTCTATCTTTTTGTGCCAACAATTCCAACTGATGCGCATTAGTTAATTTCAATTTTTCATTTTCCAACAAAATAGTTTTTTGCGTGCTGTCAAATGATACATTCACGCAATAATTGCTATCGTGGTTTACTTGGTAAAACGTGGTATCGCTGTCTTGAATAAATTCTAAAATATCAGTATGGAAAATATTGGCAAGCTGCTGCAAGCGCGGAATATTAAGCCGAGTTTCGCCACGTTCAATTTTGCGATAACCGTTTACTGATAAGCCAAGTTTGGCAGCCAATTCTTCCTGAGACCATTGGTTTTCTTCACGCAAGGTGCGGATTTTTTCATGTATTTTCACGCTATTGCCACTTTTTGTTGGGGTTGATAAACACTTTTAGTTGCTGGAATGATTGTGCTGTTTTGTTTATGATTTTTAACGCAATTAAACACAATGCAAACAAAACATTTCAAAACTAAAACGGAGATATTTTAAATGAAATTAAAGCCAATGATGATAAAAATCCTGCTCATCAGTAGCGCATCTATGCTTTTAACCGCTTGCGCAGCAACCGAAGCCATTCAAAAGCCAACCGCATCAGGCAAGCCTGAGCAAACGTTTAGGTTGCCTGCTGACCAAGTTCGCACGCTGATTGAAGCGGCTTGTAATACGAATGGAATGGCAACGGAGCGTTCAGGCAACGCTGTTATTTGCAGCCGTGAACGCAAAGGAGTGGTGAGCAATGCTGCGGTTTCGGTAGCAATGAGGAATATTGATTATGGGCATAAGGGACAAATGCAAACGAGTAAGTTACTTTGAGTTGACAAAAGTGAAAGGGCAAATGTTGTTGAAAGCGATTTGTTTGAATTTGCTCAAAGCGGCAAACAAGTTGAGGACGGATGCGCCTA
>CAUVGV010000149.1:0-6329 GCA_963551505.1 uncultured Kingella sp. | reverse complement strand
TGTAAACGACAACTACGCCGCACATATTCTCACCATTGAAGACCCGATTGAGTTTGTGCACCAATCTAAAAAATTCTAGGTCAACAAAAGCGAATTGGGCGAACACACCCACAGCTTTGCCAACGCCCTGCGCTCTGCCTTGCGTGAAGACCCCGATATTATTCTGGTGGGCGAGATGCGTGACCCTGAAACCATCGGCTTGGCATTGACCGCCGCCGAAACGGGGCACTTGGTATTTGGTACCTTGCACACCACATCCGCCGCCAAAACCATTGACCGTATTATTGACGTGTTCCCCGCCGCCGAAAAAGAGATGGTGCGCTCCATGTTATCCGAATCGTTGCGCGCCGTAATCGCGCAAACGCTGCTGAAAACCAAAGACGGCAAAGGTCGTGTTGCCGCGCATGAAATCATGATTTCCACCCCCGCGATTCGTAACTTGATTCGTGAAAACAAAATTGCCCAAATGCAATCTTCTATCCAAACAGGGCAAAACTTCGGTATGCAAACGCTTGACCAATGTTTGCAAGACTTGGTTCGCCGCAACATCGTATCGCTTGCCGATGCCCGCGCCAAAGCGCAAAACCCCGAGATGATTGTGTAACCCATTCAATAAAGAGAGAACATCATGTCAGAACAAAACAACCCCAACGCTGGCTTGGCCAACCTATTGGAAGACTTTGTGAACGATTACCAAGTGAAACCGCAAGCCCCCAAAGCCGCACCCAAAGGGCAGCCTGAAAAAACCGTTGCCAGCGTGATGGCGCGTAAAGAAAAACCGGGGCTGCATCCCCTGCTGGAAAAAATGTCTGCCGAATGCGAAAAACGCTTGGCTTCCGATATTTTCATCAGCGTGAACTTTCCGCCTTCATTCAAAATCAACGGCGAACTCACCCCCGTGCCGCTGAAACCGCTCACGCCACAAGACACCGAAGTGTTGGTGTATTCCACCATGAGCGACGAACAACGCATCCGCTTTGAAGAAGAGCTGGAATTGAACTATTCGGTTACATCTGCCACAGGCGTGCGCTATCGTGTGAATGCGTATCACGAGCAAGGGCACGTTGGCATGGTTTGGCGGCGCATCACCACCAAAATCTTAACGGTGGACGATTTGCAACTGCCACAAGGCTTAAAAGAACTTGCCATGCAGCCGCGCGGCTTGATTATTTTGGCAGGGGCAACAGGTTCGGGTAAATCCACTTCTATGGCGGCGATGCTAGACTGGCGCAACAAACACGCGGCGGGGCATATCGTAACCATCGAAGACCCTGTGGAATACATCCACACGCCCATCAAAAGCATCTTTACCCAACGCGAATTAGGCATTGACACCAACTCTTGGTCTATGGCAGTGCAATCGGCGATGCGTCAAGCGCCTGACGTAGTCTGCGTGGGCGAGGTGCGTAACGAACACACCATGGAATACGCCTTGCAATTGGCGCAAACAGGCCACTTGGTATTCTTCACGATTCACGCGAACAACGCCGTGCAAGCGGTGGAACGTATCATGAACTTCTACCCCGAAGAGCAGCACAAACAAGTGTTGTTGGACTTGTCGCTCAACGTGGTCGGCATCATTGGACAACGCTTGGCGCGTTTGATTGAAGGCGGACGTACCGCGATTGTGGACTTGCTGATTAACTCACCCGCAATGGCGGACTACATGATGAAAGGCGAGTTGATTGAGATGATGCGCTTGATTGAGCGTTCGCAATCCGAAGGCATGCAAACGTTTGACCAAGACTTGTTCAAACTCTACACCGCAGGGCGCATTACCTTAGACGAAGCCTTGCGCCAAGCCGAATCTGCCAGCGACTTGCGCCTGAAAATCACCCTGTGGGAAGAAGGCAAAGAACCAGGACAAATGTATGACCGCGTTTCGGATTTGAATATTTTGTAAACGGCTTAAAGCATTTGGCTAGGCTAAATGGCGTTTCAGGCTGCCTTATCTGATATACAAGGCAGCCTGAAAATTTGTTTATAAGCCCAACCATGATGCTGTTATCCGTTTTCAGGCTGCCTATCGCCACGCTAACAGCCCAAGTAGGTCGGGCATTTATGCCCGACGTTTTCAAATTTGCGATGTATTATAGATATATGCCAATGTTTGTCGGGCATAAATGCCCGACCTACTGATAAACAACAGTTTGTTTTTACAATTATTTCTGAATATTAAACAAGATTTCTGCCTGCACGGGAATGACGACTGATTGACCATTTTTATTTCGTTTCAGGTTTTGCAAAGATTTCAGGCTGCCTTATCATCACACACAAAGGCAGCCTTGCCCCTTTGTCCAAATCTTTGATTTGGGTATAAGTGAGCATCTAAATCTTTGATTTAGCCATGCGAACTTATGCAAAGCCAAAGGGGTATATCGCAGCGCAACACGCAAGATTGAAACCCAATTCAACCCAACCAACAACCCACGAAAGCCCTTACCACCATGCCCCATTTCTCCCTGCCATCATCCAACGGCGACACATTCCACAGCCAAGACCACCTCCCGCTGATTGTCTATTTCTACCCCAAAGACCACAGCGCAGGCTGCACCACCGAAGGCTTGGACTTCAACCGTCTGCTGCCCGAATTTCAAGCCTTGGGCTACACCGTGGTCGGCATCTCGCGCGACAGCGTGAAAACGCATCAAAATTTCTGCGCCAAACAAGGTTTCGCCTTTCCCCTGCTCAGCGATGCCGATGAAACGGTGTGCCAACAATTTGGCGTGTTGAAACTGAAAAAACTCTACGGCAAAGAACATCTTGGCATTGAGCGCAGCACTTTTGTGTTGGATGCCACAGGCAATATCGCGCACGAATGGCGCAAGGTGAAAGTGGCGGGGCACGTCGAAGCGGTGTTGGCAGCGCTGCAAAATGCGTAAGCCCTAACCCATTCTCTCGTTTGAGCTTTCCCCGACCCCAGCGTATAATCTGCCCTGTTTAACAAATACCCTATCAGGCAGCCTGAAAACCCGTTTTCCGTTTTCAGGCTGCCTCATCTTAATCACGCGTTCACACCATGCAAACAGCCCGCCCCCTCTCCACCAAACAAATGGCGTTCCTTATGGCGATGCTTATCGCCATCATGCCGCTGTCTATTGATGCCTACTTGCCCTCACTGCCCAACATCGCCACCGCGCTGCAAGCCGACATCCATCAAATTGAAAAAAGCCTCAGCACATTTATGTTTGGCGTTGCCGCAGGGCAATTGCTCGGCGGCTCGCTGTCCGACATCAAAGGCCGGCGCAACATCGCCCTGTTTGGCTTAACCATTTTTCTGATTGGCTGCGCGGGGCTGATTTTTGTGCAAAACGCCGGGCAGCTGATGGCGTTGCGCATGGTGCAAGCCTTGGGCGGCGGGATGTCTGCCGTGGTGGTGGGCGCGTTGGTGCGCGACAATTATCAAGGCAAAGAAGCGGCGCAAATGTTCACGCTCATCGGCATCATCTTGATGATGGCACCGCTGGTTGCGCCCATGCTCGGCTCTGCATTGCAATCGCTTACAGGCTGGCGCAGCATTTTCGCCTTTTTGTTTATCTATGCCAGCATCGTGTTCGCGCTGCTGTTTCGCTTTTTGCCCAAACACAAATCCGCCGAACCGCTGCGCCTGTCGCACATTCAACAAATCGGCAGCCGCTATCGCCAAGTGTTCGCCACGCTGCCCGCGCTGGGTTTTTTGTTTTACCAAGCCGCTTCGTTTTCATCCATGATGGCGTTTTTAAGCGAATCGCCCTTTGTTTACATGAAGTTATACAACCTAAGCTCGCATCAATACGCTTGGGTGTTTGGCTGCAACATCGTAACCATGATGCTGTGCAATCGGCTGACCGCGTTTGGCTTGCGCCGCGATTGGCACAGCCGCGATTTGCTGAAAGTGGGCATCGCGCTGCAAGGCTGCGCCAATATTGCCCTTGTCGCCAGTGTGTTGTGGTTCAAACAGCCGCCGCTGGCATTGTTGATTCCGCTGGTGATGGTGTCGGTGGGCACTCAAGGCTTAATCGCCGCCAACACCCAAGCCTTGTTTATGAGCAACTTCAAGCCCGAAATCGCAGGCAGCGCCAACGCCACGCTCTCGGCAACGCAATCGCTCATCGGCTCGCTGGCGGGCTTTTCGGTTGCCTTTTTGCACAACGGCACGGTGTTGATTATGACAGGCACGATGCTTGCCGCCACCAGCATCGGCGTGGTGTTGCTGTTGCTGCTTTCGCGTGAACAAATGTGGGGCAAGGCAGCCTGAAAACGAGCAACGCGCGTTTCTGCGAAGCTAAAACCCGTTTGCCCACATAGGCAGCCTGAAACGCAAATAATGCCGATGCGTTTTCAGGCTGCCTCAATCAACATTTCAAGCCCTGCCGCGCGTAAAAACCCCGCTGCCAAGCGTAATTTCTCGTTAAGCCAACTGGTTTTTCTGTAAGAACATCGGTATATTGCGCGATTACTTTTTCAGGCAGCCTGAAACAGGGTTCGCCGCCCATCAACCTTTTACAAGGAAACGCACATGAAACTGATGAAAACCACCACACTCGCCGCCCTCACCGCCGCGCTCGCATTGAGCGGCTGCGTAACCGATGCCACCACAGGGCAAAACAAAATCAGCAAAACTGCGCTTTACGGCTTGGGCGGCGCAGCCACCTGCGGCATCGTGGGCGCATTAACCCACGGCGGCAAAGGTGCACGCAATTCCGCCTTGGCTTGCGGCGCAGTCGGCGCAGGCGTGGGCGGCTATATGGATTACCAAGAGAAAAAATTGCGCGAGCAACTGCAAGGCTCAGGCGTTGCCGTGGATCGCCAAGGCGACCAAATCAAATTGACCATGCCCGCCGCCGTAACCTTCGCCACCAACAGCGCAACCTTATCTGCCCAAGCGCAAAACTCGTTGAGCCAAGCCGCGCAAACGCTGGCGACCTACACCGACACCACCATCACCATCGTGGGACACACTGACAACACAGGCAACGATGCCATCAACAACCCCTTGTCGTACAACCGCGCCCAATCCGTTGCTAACTACCTGAACCAACACGGCGTAGCCAGCAACCGCATGAGCGTGTCAGGACAAGGCTCGCGCCAACCCGTTGCCGATAACAGCAGCGAAGCAGGGCGCGCTCAAAACCGCCGCGTGGAAATCTTGATTAACCCCAGCCCCGCCGCCGTCAAAGCCGCAGGCGCGTAATCATCAACACATCGCAACCCAATAGGCAGCCTGAAACCCATTTTCAGGCTGCCTCAATGTTATCCAAACATCACCATCCATACGGAACACCCACATGAAAATCGCCACATGGAATGTTAATTCGCTCAACGTGCGCCTGCCGCAAGTCAGCGACTGGCTCGCCGCCCACCAGCCCGATATATTGGTGCTGCAAGAGCTCAAACTGGAACAAGACAAATTCCCCGCCGCCGCCTTGCGCATGATGGGCTGGCACAGCGCATGGGCAGGGCAAAAAACCTACAACGGCGTTGCCATCATCAGCCGCCACGAGCCGCACGACGTGCAAACAGGCTTGCCCACACTGCCCGACGACCCGCAGCAGCGCGTCATCGCCGCCACCATTAACGGCTTCCGCGTCATCAATGTTTACTGCGTGAACGGCGAAGCGCTAGACAGCCCCAAGTTTGCCTACAAACGCCAATGGTTTGCCGCGCTCACCGAATATGTGCGCAACCAGCTCGCCCAACACCCAAAACTCGTGCTGCTGGGCGACTTCAACATCGCCCCCCGCGATGATGATGTGTACGATGCCAAACGTTGGCACGAGAAAATTCTTTGTTCTAGCGAAGAACGCCAATGGTTCGCCAACCTGCTCAACCTTGGGCTGCATGACGCATTACGGCACATTCACCCCACCGGCGCGCACTACACATGGTGGGACTATCGCGGCGCGATGTTCGCCAAAGGCTTGGGGCTGCGCATTGACCACCTGCTGATTAGCCCCGCCCTGCGCGACACGCTGCGCAGCGTAACCATAGACCGAGAAGCCCGCGCCCAAGAACGCCCCAGCGACCACGCGCCTGTGGTGGCGGAGTGGGATTGAGTGGCTTGGTGTAATTAGGCAGCCTGAAATCTAAAATGGAACGGCGGCAGCTCGCCGCCAACGCTGCTTAAACATAGCATGACTGGTTTGCCAAGATGTCGGCGAGCCGCCGACGCTCCACGGCGCATCGCGTTTCAAGCTGCCTCAAATCATCCAAGGCAGCCTGAAAAACAAAACCGCTTGGTATCCTGCCAAGCAGTTTTTATTAGACCTTTTGCGAAAGTATCCTGAAGATTTACAATTCCCAAATGAAATACGAAAACCTAATCCAAAGAAGCGACAGGGAATTCAAAC
>CAUVGV010000148.1:0-6342 GCA_963551505.1 uncultured Kingella sp. | reverse complement strand
TCTGAAAACCTGATTTCGGGTTCAGACGGCTTCTGTTTTTTCCGGCTGCTTTTTTTGCTTTTCATGTGGGGGCGTTTTCCCCAAATTTGGGGGCGTGCGTGGGCGGGGGTGGGGGGTGCGAGGTTTCAGGCTGCTTTTGGGGTGCACTGTGGTGGTTGCTGAAAGGCAGCCTGAAAATGGATGAGCAAACTGTTGGTGTGCTACTGATGTGTGTGATAGTTGGGCGTTGCGCCAGCCTGTGCGGGAAATATTAAGGCAGCCTGCAAACGGCTATTCTGTTTTCAGGCTGCCTTTGGTTGGCTGGGTAAGGGTTGGGCGGGGCTTTGGGGCGCGGGCGGGATGGGTAATGCTAGGGCAAATGTTCCCCGCGTGGGTACGCCGCGATGCGCGGCGTGGTATGGCAAAAAATTAAGGGGCAGCCTGAAAATGTTTGTATGCTATTTCAGGCTACCTTTGAGTTGCTTGGGGGATTGCGGATTGGATTAGGCTGGGCTGGGTAGCAGCATTCCAGATGAAAGGTGAGCTAAAACAGCCTTTCCACTTTCAGGCTTGACTATCGCGCGAAATCCATCAGGCAGCCTGAAAACCTATTCATACGCTTCCATCACCATCACGCGCTGCACTTCGTGCCAATAACCATCAGGGCGGGGTTCTACTTGGGCATACAGCGCGGCGGGGGCGATTTGGCTGCGGCTGATGGTTTCAGGCTGCGTGATGCGGGCGGGGGCTAGGTATTCGGTGCGCCCTAGGCGGTAATAGCGGGCGTGGTCGGGCAGATTTTGCAGCGTGGTGGTCCAGATGCCGCTCCATGCTTGGAGTGGGAAATCGGCGGGCAGCTCGCCCGTGGCGGTGAAGCCGATGCCGCGCACGATGCTGGCGCTGCGGATGGGTTCGGGGGCGATGTTGTATTGGCGCAGGGTGGCTTGGGCTTGGGGGGTGGCGAGCAGAGCGAGTTGGCGTTGTAGTTTGCGTTGCTTGCGGGCAAGGGTGTCGCGCGGGTTGAGCCCTGCCATCTGTTCGCCTGTTGCGCTGCCGTGGTATTTGCAGGCGAGTTCTAGGTGGTAGGGCGTGCCGTTGAGTTCTACGATGTAGTCTATTTCGCCCAATGTGCTGTTGCCTTCTGCGCTGGGGTTGTAAACGGGCAGATTGGCGGCGAGCAGCTTGGCGTGCGGGGCGTGGGTGAACCAGTAGGCGAGCAGGTCTTCGGCGTATTTGCCGAGTGCGTAGCGGTTGCGGGTTAGCTTTTCAGGCTGCCTTTTCGGGTCGCGCTGCCATTGTTCGTCCCATTGCAGCAGCAGCCTGAAACCGTGTTCGCCGAGCAATTCGCGCGTGGGCAGTTCGCAGCCTGTGTGCCACAACGGCGGGGCGGTGAGCAGGCTGGCGAGGTCGCGGATGGTGGGGTGGGCAAGCCGCCACCATAGGGCATCTTGGGCGTAGTTCATGGGGTGTCCTGATGTTTACAAGGTGCACCAGTATAGCGCGAGATAGCGTTTCAGGCTGCCTATGATGTGTTGCTATTCAATTTTGCAGCAGATTTGGCAACGGGGTATACGATAGATTTATGCCATAATCCGCGTTTTCTTGTTTACCGCAGCCTGAAAATGCCTTGCTATCTCAAAATCGCGCTCAACACGCCGCTTGGTTTGCTCACTTATTCCCACCCCACGCCGCTGCCACGCGGCACGCGCGTGCTGGTGCCGTTTATCAACAAAACGCTGGCGGGCATTGTGTGGGGCAGCGAAACGCAGCCTGAAATCGCCGCGCACAAAATCCGCGCCGTGCAGCAAGTGTTTACCGACGAAGCCCCGCTGCCCGAAAGCTGGCTCGCGCTGATTGAATTTGCCGCGCGTTATTACCACTACCCCATCGGGCAAACCGCGTTCACCGCGCTGCCGCAAGCCCTGCGTGAAAATCAACCCGCCAAAATACCGCAGCCCGAAACCTTCTACACGCTCAACGATTTGGGCAAACAGCAGCCCGCCCCGCCCGAGCGTTCGCATAAAAAACTCGCGCTGTGGCAAGCGCTGTTTTCAGGCTGCCTAAATCTTGCCACGCTGAAAAAAATCCATCCGCAAGCTGCCAACTTCATCAACGAATACAGCGAACAAGGTTGGCTTAACATCACCACGCAAGGACAGCCTGAAATCCCAAAATCCGCCCACACACTCAACCCCGAGCAACACACCGCATCCAGCCAAATTCAGGCTGCCTTTGGGCAATTCCAACCCTTTTTGCTCTACGGCATCACAGGCAGCGGCAAAACCGAAGTCTATTTTGACGCGATGGCAAGCGTGCTCGCGCAAGGCAAACAAGTATTGCTGCTGCTGCCCGAAATCAACCTAACACCGCAGCTGCTGCAACGCGTTGCCAACCGCTTCCCCCATCTGCCCACCGCCGTGCTACACAGCCAAACCGCCGCAGGCAAGCGCAGCCAAGACTATCTGCGCGCCATGCTCGGACAAGCCAAGCTCATCATTGGCACGCGGCTTGCTGTATTCACCCCTTTGCCCGATTTAGCGCTGATTGTGGTGGACGAAGAACACGATTCATCATTCAAACAAGACAACGAACTGCGCTACCACGCCCGCGATTTAGCCATCTGGCGCGCGCAACAAGCCGCCTGCCCCATCGTGCTCGGCAGCGCCACCCCCAGCTTAGAGAGCTGGCACAAAGCGCAAACAGGCGCATACCGCCTGCTCAGCCTGCCCCATCGTGCCAACCCGAGCGCCCAGTTGCCGCAAATCCAGCTTTTAGACGTGCGCCCGATTACGCTCAACAACGGCATCTCACCGCTCGCGCTCAAACTGCTGCAAGACAACCACGCCCAAGGCGGGATGTCGCTGGTGTACCTCAACCGCCGTGGCTTCGCTCCCGCGCTGTTCTGCGGCGACTGCGGGCACACTTTCGGCTGCCCGCATTGCTCCGCCAAAATGGTGCTGCACCAACGCGCACGCCAACTGCGCTGCCACCATTGCGATTTCAGGCTGCCCATACCCATCGCCTGCCCCGATTGCGGCAACCAAGATTTAACCGCCATCGGACAAGGCACGCAGCGCATTGAAGACACCCTGCGCGCCGCCCTGCCGCAAGCCCAAATCGCCCGCGTGGACAGAGACAGCACCGCCCACCAGCGCGACTGGGACGACCTCTACGCCGCCATCCACGCAGGCAAAATAGACATCCTAGTCGGCACGCAAATGCTCGCCAAAGGACACGACTTCGCACGGCTCAATCTCGTTATCGTGTTAAACGCCGATGGCTCGCTGTTTTCCAGCGACTTCCGCGCCCCCGAGCGGCTGTTCGCCGAACTGATGCAAGTATCAGGACGCGCAGGACGCGCCCAAACCGCAGGGCGCGTACTCATCCAAACCCGCCTGCCCGAACACCCCGTCTTCGCCGCCGTGCAAGCGCAAAACTACCCCCTGTTTGCCGACCACGAACTCGCCCAACGCGAACTATTCGCCCTGCCGCCCTATGGTTTTCAGGCTGCCATTCGCGCCGACGCGCCCACCCAAGCCGAAGCCAGCCAGTTTCTTAACGACATCCGCGACTGCATCGCCCCCCTGCTGCCTGATAACGTCCACCAATTTGGTGCCGTCCCCATGCAAATGGCGCGCCTTGCCGAACGCGAACGCGCCCAAGTTTTCCTAGAAAGCCCCAGCCGCAAAGCCCTACACCATGCCCTCAACCAATGGGAGCAAGTGTTAGCGCAATACAAAAGCGGCAATGTGCGCTGGCATATTGATGTGGATACGCAGGAGATGTAGGCAGCCTGAAAACATCAGCCCTATACCTTTCCTTTACATAAAATGATAAAATGCCCGCCATTTCCGATTGTCCAGCCAACTAGCACAACAGATTTAGAAAGAACCCATAATGAACCTACAACGCTTCGTTGATAAGATGCTTACGCTCAAAGGCGCGATTGCAGCAGCAATTGTGGACTTTGAAAGCGGAATGCTCATGGCATCAGGCAGCAACGACCCCACATTTGACTTAGAAGTGGTGGCGGCGCGCGGCAGCGAAGTGATGCGCGCCAAAATCAAAACCATGCAAAAGCTAGAAATGGACGACGAAATCAACGACATTATGATAACCACCACCAGCCAATACCATTTTCTCTGCCCCGTAAAACAACACCGCAATATGTTCATCTACCTTGCCGTAAACCGAAAAAACGCCAACGTCTCACTCTGCCGCCAAATGATGTTTGCCGTAGATAAAAATTTGGTTTAAGCGCAAAAAAATCCTGCTGTAATCGGCAGGATTTTTTGTTTTTGTTAGCGAGCATGATAGCAGCAGAGGCAGCCTGAAAACGCAATTCAGACCAGTAAAATCAATTTTCAGGCTGCCTCAACCCTCTGATGCAGCCTGAAAACACATTCCAGCCACTGTCAAAACCCAAACATCCCACCCCATGCAACCATCATCCATATATATAAGTATAGGCAGCCTGAAACCATTTTTAGATGCCGTTTTAGCTTCGCCGAAACGCGCTTTGCTCGTTTTCAGGCTGCCTCATCTCCATCCCGCCCCCGCAACACATCCCCCAAACTCCCCGCCAATCCATCCATACACCCCCGCATCATCCCATCCAACACCCCATCCGCGCACACGCTGTTGTCCACATCAAACACAAACGCCCGAAACAAATCCCCCAGCGCAATCTCATCAGGCGCGCGCCCCAACACCCAGCCGCCCGAACGCCGCGCCACATACCCCAATTCCTCCAAGCGCAACAACAAGCCCTCCGCACGGTCATAGCCCACATTCAACCGCTGGCGAAAATCGCGCAACGTCAGCACCTTATCCTCCCGCGCCAAAAGCAACAACAGAGCCAATACATCATCCAACACCGTATGCGCCGTATGCGTACGCAAAAACGCATTGCCCTGCCAATAATTGCAACACGCCGTAAACAACGCCCCGCCCAACACAATAGACCACAGCAAATGCAGCCAAATCAAAAAAATTGGCACAATCGCAAACGCCCCATACACCAGCTCATAGCTATGAAAATGGCGCAAATACACCCCAAAGCCCCACTTCGCCACCTCCAACAACGCCGCCGTCAGCCCCGCCCCCAGCACGGCATGGCGCATCGGCACATAACAACTGGGCGTAACCCGAAACACCAAAGTCAAAACCAGCATATCCAACAACAGCTGATGCACCACTTTCAGGCTGCCTGAAAACCAAGCAGGGCTTTGCGCCGCCCCAAAAAACAACAAATTCGTTGACAGCGACACGCTCACCCCCACCACCGCCGGCACCAGCACCACCAGCACCAAATACACCGGCAAGCGCACCCACCAAGAGCGCCGCTGCCGCACACGCCAAATCTGATTAAACGTCTGCTCCACCGTATTGACCATCATCAACACCGTAACCGCCATCACGCCCACCCCCAAAGTCGTCAAACGCCCCGCCTGCAATTTAAATTCATTCAAATAATCCACCACCGCCGACACCCCGCTGGGCACAATCGTCCGATTCAAAAACAGCATAAACGCATCCACCATGCCCCCAAACAGCGGAAACACCGTAACCACCACCAACAGCACTGTCAAAATCGGCACCAACGCCAGCAGCGTGGTAAACGTCAAACTCCCCGCCGCCTGCAACACATCCACCTCATTAAACCGCCGCCACAAAAACCGCGCAAACCCCGCCACACGCCAACGGCTCACACCATTCCCATTCAACATCGCCAATCCAATCCACACAATTCAGGCTGCCCATCACCCAAGCAGCCTGAAAACATAATATAAAAAGCATCCGTCCAACCTAAAGGCAGCCTGAAAACAACATAATCCCCGTTTCAGGCTGCCACCGCTAAATAGAAAAATCCTCCACCGCAGGCGCAAACAACAACCGGTTCACCCGCTCCCGCGTCAAATTCCCATCCAGCAAGCCCATAAAATCATACGCAAATCCCCGCAACACCCCATCCGAGCGCACCACCACCTTATATTCCCCCAGTTCAAACAAATGCCCCACATCCAAAGCCACCAAATCCCCATATTTCTCCCCATCAAACCCCGCCCCATCAATCAAACCCGCCCCCAAGCCCAAGCGCACATAATCCAACAACACCCCCCCATCATCCGACTCAAATACCGTATGCCAAGACAACCGCGCCCGCGCAAACGCCCGCGCCGCCCAGGGCCCCCCCGCGCACGCACACCGATCCGGCCAAAGCGGCAACGCCGCCCCAGCCGCCCCCGAACTCTCCCCCGTACGCGCCCACTCATGCCCGCGCGGCAACACCAACACATACGGCCACTCCCCAAACGACAACTTACGCAAATCGTCCCAATCCCCCGCCCCATCCATCGTCAA
>CAUVGV010000147.1:0-6362 GCA_963551505.1 uncultured Kingella sp. | reverse complement strand
TTAGCCAGCGCACGGCTTGCCAGCAAGCCGTAGAAAGCGCGGATACCGTTTTCAGGCTGCCTCAGCATCCCGCCCGCGTTGAGGCAGCCAGAAAAGCAAAATAGAACGGCAGTGGCTCGTCGCTAACGGCTTATTAAACATCGCATCACGGGTTCGTCAAAATATCGGCGAGCCGCCGACGCTCCATCGGTTGCCGTTTTGCAAAGATTTCCGCCTGATAAACCAAACCGTTTGGTGTTAAGCCAAACGGTTTTTTGTTGGGCGGATAAGGTTTCAGGCTGCCTTTGCAAAAGCGATTAGGCAGCCTGAAAATGAGCGAAGCGAGTTTCAGCAAAGCTAAAACGTGCAGTTCAACACGTTTCAGGCTGCCTAGCCCAAAATTTTCTCCACAATCTCGCGCACGTCTTTGGATAGGCTGTCCATCGCGGCGAGTTTGGCAAGCTCGTTGCGCATCAGGCTTTGGCGGTGCGGTTCTAGGCGTTTCATTAGGTTAAACGCGCGTGCCAGCCCTGCGGCGATTTGTGGGTTGAAAGCGTTGATTTCGCAGATTTTCTGCGCCACAAAGGCGTAGCCTGAGCCGTCGGCGGCGTGAAAATGCGGGGTGTTGCGGGCGAATGTGCCGATAAGGGCGCGCACTTTGTTGGGGTTGGTTAGGGCAAATTGCGGGTGGTGCAGGGCAGCCTGAACTTGGGCGAGCGTGTCGCTGCGGCGGCTGGATGCGATGAGGCTGAAATATTTGTCCATCACGAGGGGTTGGTCGGCGAACTTGGCGGCGAAACGGGCGAGCAGTTGGTTGCGTTTGTCGTCGGGGTTGTGGTTGATGGCGGAGAGTATGCCCCATTCGTGGGTCATGTTTTTGCGTGCCATTTCGTCATAATGTTCAAACACTTGCTCTATGGTGGCTTGTTCGTCATAGCGGCAGATAAGGTTGAAGCTGGCGTATTGCAGGGCGCGTTGGGCGGCATCTTCGGGGGTGTATTCGTACACTTGGATTTGCTTGCCGCGTTTGTCGGCTTGCTCGGCTTCGCGGGCGTTGAGGGCGGCGGCGAGTAGTTCGCCGTGCAGGGCTTGGGCAAGCGCATCCAGCAGGGCTTCGCGGGCGGCGGTGGTTTGCACGGGGTTGATGTGTTCGCGCTCGCTCCATAGTTCGCTTTCGGCGGGGACTTTGAGCAGCAGGGCTTTGAAGGCGGGGTCTAGCGCGGCATCGTTGAGGGCTTGGCGCAGGGCGTTGATGAGGGCGAGGGGTTGGGCGGGCGGCGTGCCGTGTGCCAGCGCGGTTTCGTTGGCGGCGATGGCGCGGCGGTATAGGGTTTGCGCGGCTTCCCAACGGGCGTAGGGGTCGGTGTCGTGGGCGAGCAGCAGGGCGAGTTGGGGGTCGGTGTAGTCAAAATTAAGGTGCACGGGGGCGGAGAAGCCGCGCAGCAGCGATGGGGTGATGGCTTGGGCGGGGGCTTCGGGTTGCAGGGTAAAGGTTTGCTCGGCTTGGGTGAGGATTAGGACGGTTTCGGTTTGGGTGGGTGGAAGTTTGCTGCCCCCATTTTCAGGCTGCCTAAACGCCACTTGCTCGCCGTTTTCGTTAAACAGGGCGATTTTGATGGGTATCATCATCGGCTGTTTGTCGCTGGCGGGCATATCGGGGGTGTCGGGCAGGGTTTGCTTGATGTGGAGAACATAGTCGCCATTGGTTTTCAGGCTGCCTGAAACATCTAGCGTGGGCGTGCCTGCTTGGCTGTACCACAGGGCAAATTGGTTTAGGTTTACGCCGTTGGCATCCGCCATCGCGGCGCGGAAGTCGTCGCAGGTTACGGCTTGCCCGTCGTGGCGTGCAAAATAGAGCTTCATGCCGCGCTGGAAGCCTGCTTCGCCCAACAGGGTGTGATACATGCGCACCACTTCCGCGCCTTTTTCATACACGGTGGCGGTGTAAAAATTGTTCATTTCTACATAGCTGGCGGGGCGCACGGGGTGTGCCATCGGGCCGGCATCTTCGGCGAACTGGAATTGGCGCAGGGTTTGCACGTTTTCTATGCGGCGCACGGCTCTGCTGGCTCTATCGCCCGAAAATTCTTGGTCGCGGAACACGGTTAGGCCTTCTTTTAAAGACAACTGAAACCAGTCGCGGCAGGTTACGCGGTTACCCGTCCAGTTGTGGAAGTATTCGTGCCCGATGACGCTTTCCACGCCTTCAAAGTCGGCGTCGGTGGCGGTGTGCGCGTCCGCCAGCACATATTTGGTGTTGAAAATGTTTAAGCCTTTGTTTTCCATCGCGCCCATGTTGAAGTCGCCCACGGCAACGACCATGAACACGTCTAAATCGTATTCCAAGCCAAAGCGGGTTTCGTCCCAGCGCATGGCGTGTTTGAGCGATTGCATGGCGTGGGCGACTTTGCCCGCGTCTTCGGCGCGGGTGTAGAACCGGATGGCGACTTCGCGCCCGCTTTGGGTGGTGAACGTGTCGCGGTTTACCGCCAAATCGCCCGCCACCAGCGCGAATAAATAGGAGGGCTTGGCAAAGGGGTCGTGCCACACGGCGTAGTGTTGCCCGTTTTTCAGGCTGCCTGAATCGACCAGATTGCCGTTGGACAGCAGCACGGGGTATTGCGCGGCATCGGCGATGATTTGGGTGGTAAACACCGCCATGTTGTCGGGGCGGTCTAGGTAGTACGTGATGGTGCGAAAGCCTTCGGGCTCGCATTGGGTGTAGAGATTGCCGCCTGATGCGTATAGGCCGTTGAGCGTTTGGTTGGCTTCGGGGTTGATTTGGGTGGTGATGGTGAGCACAAACGGCTCGGCAGGCACGCGGTGCAGCATGAGGCTTTCGGCGGTTTGGGTGTAGGCGTTTTCAGGCTGCCTTTCGCCGTTGAGCGATAGGGATAACAGCGTTGCGCTGCCGTCGAGCGTGAGGCTTTGCGGGGCGTTGGGCTGGGGGATGACGTGCAACTCGGCTGCGACGGTGGTGGGGGTGGGGGAGTGGGTGACGGTGAGTTTGACTTGGGGGAGGCGGTGGGCGAGGGGGCGGTAGTCGGTGAGGTGTTTGACGGTTTGGGTGGACATGGTGAGGCTTTCTGTGGGGGATGTTGAATGGAAAAGGGGATTATAGGGGATTGGGCGGCGGGCTGAATGGGTTTTCAGGCTGCCTTTGGCGTTGCGCGGTTACCCGTTTTAGCTTCGCAACACCGCTTCGCTACGCAGGCTGCCGAAACGGCTGTTTGAAGTGTTCCCAAACGGGTTGGCAGATGCCGGGCAATTCGGGGCACGCGCCCAGCACGCCGCCGCTGTAATCGTGAGGGCGGTGGAAGTCGCTGCCTGCGCTGGCGAGCAAGCCGTGGCGGGCGGCGGCTTGGGCGTAGTTGAGGCGGTCGTTTGGGCTGCACGCGCCGCTGTGCACTTCCATGCCTTGCCCGCCCAATGCGCGAAATTCGTCAAACAGATTGCGCCGCGCGGTGGCGGATAGGTCGTAGCGCATGGGGTGGGCGATGACGGCGATGCCGCCTGCTGCTTGGATGGCGGCGATAACGGCGGGGAGTTCCGCCCATTGGTGGCGTACCGCCGCGCTTTTGCCATCTCCCAAATAGCGGGTGAAGGCTTGTTGTTTGTTGCGGGCGTGCCCTTGTTGCACCAGCCAGTCGGCGATGTGGGTGCGCGAGACCATTTCGGGGTTGGCGGCGAGCGCGAGCGCGCCTTCGGCTGCGCCTGCGATGCCGTGTTTGGCGAGTTTGGCGGCGATTTGGTGTAGGCGTTCTATGCGCCCTTGTCGCACTTGGGCGAGCAGGGTTTGCAGCGCGGTGTTGTGTTCGTCAAAATCCAGCGCCACGATGTGGATGGTGCGATGCCGCCATGTTACCGAGATTTCTACACCATTGATAAACTGAATGTTTTGCCGCTCGGCTTCGGCGTGCGCTTCGGCAAGCCCGCCTGTGTGGTCGTGGTCGGTGAGCGCGAGCAGGCGGCAGCCGTTTTGTGCGGCGGCCTGCACCAGTTGCGTAGGCGTGAGTGCGCCATCGGATATGGTGGAATGGGTGTGAAGGTCTATCATGGTGTAGGCACTCGGTGCGAGGTGGGCTAGTTATTTTGCATGAATAATCAATGGATTACTTTACAATGGGGGTGGGGTTATTTATGATGGCGTGGTCAAATTCTTGATAGGTTCGGGGATTTGGCAGTTTGATTTTAATCATTTAGGAGTGTGAACAATGAAAAAATTATCTTTAATGGCGGTGTTGGCTTTGGCAACGGCTGGGGCTTGGGGGCATGAGGGGCATAATTTGAGCAATTTGCCTGCCAGCTGCGAGGCGTATTTTAAACGCGCGGATGCGTGTTTTGCGAAGGCGGGCGAGGCGGCTTCGTCGTTTCATGCGCGCAATACGATGGTTTTGAAGCATTCGCTGCACGATGCCACGCAGAAACAGCGCGAGGAAATGTGCGTTTACGCGGATACGCATTTTGGCGATATTGCGCAGAAGTTGAAGTGTGAGTGAGCGATTGCGGTAAACGGTAAACAAAGCTGCCCCAGATGGGCGGCTTTTTTGTTTTGCGCTGATTTTTGTTGGGCAGCCTGAAAGCCAATCTATCCGGTAAAAAAGCGTTTGGCAGCACGCGAAACGGTTTGCTTTTTTCAGGCTGCCTTTGGGCTATTTTTTCATTTTGGGGCGAAACGAGCGCTTGGCGTCAAAGTCTTTGCTGGCGATTTTGATGCGACCTGGCAGCTGCTTGGGCGCGGGCAAATCGGCGCGGGCGCGGCGGTCAAAAATCAAAATCGGGTCTATGCCGTATTTGGCGACTTTGAAATAGTAGAAATCTTTAAATTTGCTGATGATTTTCATGAGGTTGTTCTGTTTCAGGCTGCCTTTGGGGTATCGGCATCGTTATTTGGGGCAGCCTGAAAATAATTGGGGCTGGGGCGGCAAGCGTTTTTTGGCAACGAGCCATCGCCATTCCATTGTAGTTTTGATTTGCTTAGACTGCGTTTCAGGCTGCCTTGTTGCGCGGAATAGGTAGCCTGAAAAGTGTTTTACGCAGGTGTGATGATGTTTTCAGGCTGCCTTTGGCGCATTTCCATCGGCATCCCCGCCCCCATCCGAGGCAGCCTGAAACCGCCGTTGCACCCACACAAACAGCGCGAGTGCACACGCCGCCAACGCTGCGCCCACCCAGCCCACATTCGCCAGCCCCAGCGCGGGCGCGCGCATCACCAAGCCGCCGAGCAACGCGCCGCCGCCAATGCCCACGTTGTAGCAAGCTGAATAGATGGAATTGGCAACATCGGCGGCATCGGGCGCGTAGCGCATCACATGCCCAATCATGCTCAAACTCACGCAGGCGATGCCGATGCCCCACGCGAAAATCAGCGCAAACAGCGCGGTGGGGTTGTGCCCCAGCGGTTTGAGCAGCAGCAGCGACAGCAGCACGATTGCGCCCGAAATCAGCAGCGTGGGATTAGGGCGGCGCGGGTAGAAGCGGGCAAACAGCATACTCGCCACCATGCCCGACACGCCAAACACCAGCAGCACCCAAGTGGTCATTTGCTCTGATAGCTGCGTGATGGTGAGCGCATAGGGTTCAATGTAGCTGTATGCGGTGAAATGCGCGGTTGCCATCATGATGGTGAGTGCGTATAAGCCGAGCAGGTGCGGACGTTTCGCCAGCAGCGGCAGGCTGGCGAGCGAGCCTGAATTTTTGCTGGCTAGGCGCGGCAGGATTTTCATTAACAGCAGCATCACGCCGATAGCCAGCACGCCAATCAGGGCAAAAGTGGCACGCCAGCCCAACGCCTGCCCGATGATGCGCCCCAGCGGCAGCCCCAACACGGTTGCCATCGACGAGCCCAGCGACATCCAGCCCAAGGCTTGCTGCCGTTTGCCGCGCGGGGCGACGCGCATCACCAGCACGGCGGTAATCGACCAAAACAGCGCGTGGGTGAGCGCAATCATCACGCGCGAAACCAGCAACACGGGAAAGCTCCACGCGGCAACCGACAGCGCGTGCCCCGCGATAAATACGGCAAACAAGTCCAACAGCAGCTTGCGCCGTTCCATTGGGGCAAACAGCAGCATCAGGGGCAGCGAGGAAAGCGAGACTATCCATGCGTACACGGTAATCATCACACCTGTGTCGGCGGCGGATTGGTTGAAGCCTTTGCCGATGTCGGTGAGCATGGCAACGGGGATAAATTCGGTGGTATTGACCACAAAGGCGGCGATGGCAAAGGCGAGTACGCGCAGGTAGGCGATGTGGGTGGCGGATTTTTTGGTGAGCATGGCGGGGGGGTTTTGTAGAAAAGGTGGGATGGGAAATGTTTTTGGGCTGGGTGGAATTTTTGTGGAATGGTGGAGGCAGCCTGCGGAGCGTAGCGGAGTTGCGAA
>CAUVGV010000146.1:0-6410 GCA_963551505.1 uncultured Kingella sp. | reverse complement strand
GGTTTACCCGTAAAAACGTTGGGCTGCAACCTTTTTGTTTGGGGGTGGGGATTTTATTCCGGACAGTAGTGCGTCTGCGCGGGAATGACGGTGTTTCTTGTTTTTCAGTTTGCCTCAGCGGTTTTACAAAGGTTTCAGCCTGAAAAGCAAGAAATGTCGCCCTGCCCTATTTCAACGATTCAAGGCAGCCTGAAAACCATATTTCTGTTTTCAGGCTGCCTTTTATCGCAAGACAACACAACAACACAGTCAGGTGTGTGGCTCTGCCACGCACGCGGTTTGCCAATCCTCAACCAAAGTCCGCGTGCGTGCCTGTGGCACATCTCCTACACGCCGATTGATTGGCATTTCTGATTTATCCCGCTATTCGTGTTCACATCACCCCCCATTCCAAACACAAAGGCAGCCTGAAAACGGTTTTCCCCACTTTCAGGCTGCCTCATTCACACCAAACTACCTCGGCGCTTTCGCATAACCATTATCCCGCTCCCCATCCGCAGGAAACGCATTTGCCGCACCCTCCGACGCACGATTCGGGTCGCGCAGTTCAAAAACCGCCGTGCCAATCACGCCCACGTTCTGCACCGAGCCCGCATCCGAATGCGCCGCGTAAGCATCGCTTGGCTTGCCAAAAATAAACGAAGCCACCGAGCTGTCGCTCTTACGGAAACCTTCAATTCTCAGCGTGCCATGCGGGCGCAATACATAACCGCTGTGATAACGGCTTGCCGCCCTGCCGGAAATCACGTCCAACCCATCCACGCTCGCCACAATTTCCAGCGTTTTATCGCTGTTATTTTTGTACACCAGCCGATAAGCCTGCCCCGCCTTGCCGCGCAAGAAATAACGCCCGTTATCGCGGAAAATCGGCAGCGCACGGCGATTATCCCCGCGCACCGAAAGCTCAACCCTGCCCGCCGCCAGCGCAATAGATTTCAGGCTGCGCCCGTGATAATCCTTCGCCGAATAATACAAAACGTGTTCCGCCAACGGCTGCGAACCCACACGGCGCAAATCCACGCGCTGCACAGACGACTGCACCTCATCGCCCCATTGCGTGCCCAGCCGCTCCGCCTGCGCCACCGATTTTTGCGTCATCGCACTATCCGCCGCCGACTCCATCGCCACGCGGCTAGACATCGGCTGCGACATACACCCCGCCAACGCCATTGCCAACAACGTTGCCGCCAAAGGTTTCAACCGAGAAAAAGACATAACCGCACTCCTTATGGGCAGCCTGAAAATCATTTGCGCAGAGGGGGTATGCCCGTTCCCGCTACGCTTCAAACCGCAAAATCATAGCCGCAAAAAGGCAGCCTGAAAATGGAGAACCCCGTTTTCAGGCTGCCTGTTTAACCTACATCAATACAACCCCTCACGTTCCTCGCGCGTGCTGATGTAAATGTTTTTCACTTGCGTGTAAGCCGCCAGCATCATTTTATGCGTTTCGCGCCCGATGCCAGACGTTTTATAGCCACCAAACGGCGCGCCCGCAGGCAAGCGGTTATAGCAGTTCACCCACACGCGACCCGTTTCCAGCGCACGCGACACGCGCAGCGCACGGTTAATATCGCGCGTCCACACCGCGCCGCCCAAGCCGTATTCGCTGTCGTTTGCCATCGCCACCACTTCTTCTTCGGTTTTGAACTTGATGACCGTTGCCACAGGGCCAAAGATTTCCTCTTGCGCCACACGCGCAGCATTGTCTTTCACCTCAATCAACGTTGGCTCAACAAATTCCCCGCCGGCCAAATCGCCTGCCACTTTTTTACCGCCCGTGATGATGCGGCAACCCTCTTGCTCGCCAATTTTCACATATTTCAAAATCGTTTCCAGCTGCCCCGCGTTCACTTGCGAACCCATTTGCGTATCGTCTTCCCAAGGCAGGCCCAGTTTCACTTTTTTAAATTCCTCTGCCAACGCAGCCACGAATTTATCGTAAATGCCCTCTTGCACAAAAATCCGCGAACCCGCGCAGCACACCTGCCCTTGGTTGAACAAAATGCCTTTTTGCGCCCCTTCCAGCGCTTTGTCAAACGGCATATCGTCAAAGAAAATGTTAGCCGATTTGCCGCCCAATTCCAAAGTGGAAGGAATCAGCAATTCCGCCGCCGCAATGCCCACACGGCGCCCCACTTCGGTTGAGCCTGTGAACGCCAGCTTATTAAAGCCTTTGTGGTGCAACATATATTCGCCCGATTTGCTGCCCTTGCCAGTAATCACGTTCAACACGCCTTTTGGCAGCAAATGGTTGATTTTTTGCGCGAATGACAACAAGCTCAACGAAGTGCTGCTAGATGGGTGAATCACAATGGTGCAGCCCGCCGCCAGCGCAGGCGCAATTTTCCAAGCCGCCATCAAAAATGGGAAATTCCACGGAATAATTTGCCCCACCACGCCAATCGGTTCGCGCAACACCAGCGACAAATCTTCCTCGTCCAATTGGTTGGCTGTGCCTTCTTCGCCGCGAATCACACTGGCAAAATAGCGGAAATGGTCGGAAGCCAGCGGAATATCGGCGGCGCGGGTTTCGCGGATGGGTTTGCCGTTGTCCAGCGTTTCTTGCAGCGCGAACAATTCGGCATTTTCGTCAATCACGTCGGCGATTTTGTTCAAAATAGCCGCGCGCTCGGTGGTGGTGGTTTTTTTCCAAGTTTTGAACGCTTCTTGCGCGGCGGCAACAGCGGCATCCACATCGGCATCGCTGGCATCGGTGAATTTTGCCAGCTCTGCGCCATTGGCGGGGTTATACGAAGCAAGCAAATTGGCGGGCTTCGTCCATTCGCCGTTAATCAATAAACCATACTCTTTGTCAAACACGTTTAGATTTTTAGCCATGACGGTCTCCTTGATGAGTTGTTGATAGCAATGCCGATGCTCATGCTGCTTAGGCGTTGCCTTACGCGACTGCGCGGATGTAGTATGGTGTAGTTAGAAGCCAGATTCAAGACTGTATGTTAATCTTGTTTAAGATGCGTTTTTAAACGTTTGATTTTTCAAAATAGTAATAAAATTTCAGGCTACCTCAATCGCGTGGATGAGGCAGCCTGAAAAGCGTTTTATGCTGGATTAGTTGCAATATTTAGCAATATCAGCATCATATTTAGGAATCAACGCATCTTTATTTTTCGCGTTGGTTTTGGTTACGGTTTCTTTATTCATTTGCGCCGCTTTGCAGTTTTCTTTTTTCACGTCTTCTTCTTGTTTTTTGTTGGCTTCATCTCTGCGGCGGTTTTCTTCTTCAATTTCTTTATTCAACGCCGCTTGTTTATCCGCAATAGACATATTGGGGTCTTCTTTTTTCACCACAGGCGGTGGGGTTACGGTGCGGGTGCGCACGTTGATGGTGCTGGCGCGCCCCATTTGCAAGCCTGGGGGCGTATCGGCAAATGCGGTTGCGCCGCTGCGTTGTTTCCATGTGAAGATAGCAGTATCGGCAGCGATGGCAGAAGAGGCGGCAATCGCCAAAGCAATAGCGGATAAAGCGATTTTCGTTTTCATAATCTTTTCCTTATTTAAGTTATCAAAGCACAGTTAAGTGTAAATAAACTGAATTTTAATAGGTTTTTTGCACGCTGTCATGAAAACCGTTTTCAGGCTGCCTGAAAGCGCGTCAAATATGCTACAATCGCGTGCATTTTAACCACCGTAAAGGTCTGAAAAAATGCGCGTTATAGAAAAAGCCTACACCTTCGACGACGTTCTGCTCGTTCCCGCTCATTCTCAAATTCTCCCCCGCGATGTCTCGCTGAAAACTCCGCTCACAAAAAAAATCACGCTCAATTTGCCGTTGCTCTCCGCCGCGATGGATACCGTAACCGAAGCGCGTTTGGCGATTTCTATGGCGCAAGAGGGTGGCATCGGCATTATTCACAAAAACATGACCGTTGAGCAGCAAGCGGCGGCGGTGCGCAAGGTAAAACGCCACGAAAGCGGCGTGGTGAAAGACCCTGTAACCGTGTCGCCTGATAAATTAATTGGCGAATTGTTAGCCGAACGCGCGGCGCGCAAACGCCGAATGTCGGGCTTGCCTGTGGTGGAAAATGGCAAGGTAATCGGCATCGTTACCAACCGCGATTTGCGTTTTGAAACGCGCACCGATTTGCCCGTGCGTGCCATTATGACCCCGCGCGAGCGGTTGATTACCGTGCCAGTTGGCACCAGCATTGATGTGGCGCGTGAATTGATGCATGAGCACAAAATTGAGCGCGTGTTGGTGTTAAACGAACAAGACGAGCTTAAAGGCTTGATTACGGTGAAAGATATTGTGAAAACCACCGAGTTTCCCAATGCCAACAAAGATGAAGAAGGCCGCTTGCGCGTGGGCGCGGCGGTGGGCACGGGCGGCGAAACCGAAGAGCGTGTGCGCGCGCTGGTTGCGGCGGGCGTAGACGTGATTGTGGTGGACACGGCGCATGGGCATAGCCAAGGCGTGATTGACCGCGTGAAATGGGTAAAACAAACGTTCCCCGATGTGCAAGTCATCGGCGGCAACATCGCCACGGCGGCGGCGGCGAAAGATTTGGCGGCGGCGGGCGCAGATGCGGTGAAAGTTGGCATTGGACCGGGTTCTATTTGCACCACGCGCATTGTGGCAGGCGTGGGCGTGCCGCAATTAACGGCGGTGCATAATGTTTCCGAAGCCTTGAAAGGCACGGGCGTTTCGGTGATTGCGGACGGCGGCATTCGCTTTTCGGGCGACATCGCCAAGGCTTTGGCGGCGGGCGCGGATTGCGTGATGCTGGGCGGTATGTTTGCCGGCACAGACGAAGCCCCTGGGGAAATTGAGCTATACCAAGGGCGGGCGTATAAATCGTATCGCGGCATGGGGTCGCTGGGGGCGATGAGCCAAGGTTCAAGCGACCGCTATTTCCAAGAGAAAACGGAAAATACGGATAAGTATGTGCCCGAGGGCATTGAGGGGCGCGTGCCACACAAAGGTCCAATTATCAATATTATTCATCAGATTATGGGCGGCTTGCGTTCCAGCATGGGTTATTTGGGCTGCGCGAATATTGCTCAAATGCACGAGAAAGCGGAGTTTGTGGAGATTACTTCGGCGGGGATGCAAGAATCGCACGTGCATGATGTGCAGATTACCAAGGAAGCGCCGAATTACAGCCGTTGAGCGTTGAGATGATGGATTAGGCAGCCTGAAAACAAGCAATATCGTTTTCAGGCTGCCTTAAATCATGGTATCCGTGTTTATTGTTTATTCAGATAAGCAGATAAATCACTCGTTTGATGCAGCCTGAAAATAATTTTGCCAGCGCACGGCTTGCCAGCAAGCCGTAGGGGCGCGGGATGCGGTTTCAGGCTGCCTAACCATTGCGCCCGCGTTCAAACAGTCCGTTCGTTATCAGGCAGCCTGAAAATGGGCAATAGCGTTTTCAGGCTGCCTTTGTGTTTTCAGGCAGCACTAAATAGAGCATCGGCGGCTCGCCGACATTGGGCAAACCCGTGCCACTCTTTGCTTTATGCCATGCGCCATTTTGACGACAAATCGTTGCCGCGCCCTTTCACGTTTCAGGCTGCTTTTGCTATGCCAATCGGCAACGTTGGTATAACCCACCCCATAGGCAGCCTGAAAATACTTTTTCGTTTGGCGCAAAGACGCTTTATTCGTTTTCAGGCTGCCTATCCTTGCCCAACGTGTTCAGCCCGAAAATCCACACGCTGCTATAATGCCCCCCTTTTCTCGTTTCAAAAAACCATTGTTAGCAGGAATCGCAATGTCTCGCACCATTCGTCTCACCGCCTTAACGGCACTCACCCTACTTTTAACCGCTTGCCCCACCACCCTACCGCGTAAACAAGGGCAACACGCGCAACCCACCCCCACGCCCAATCTCCCCACACCCTACAACCCCAATCTCAGCGCAGGCACAGCCGTATCACGCGGCACCACCTTGCAACCCACAGGCAGCAGCGCAACCTATCGCGCCGTATCCTTTCAAGAACTGCCGCAATGGAACGAACAAAGTTTCGGCGAAAGCCTAGCCGCCTTCCAAAAAAGCTGCCTGAAACTAGCCAATCAAGCCAAATGGCAATACACCTGCGCCCGCGCCAATCAAACCGCACACACCGCCGCCGCCGCCAAAACCTTTTTTGAACAAAACTTTACGCCGTGGCAAGTGAGCGAAAAAGGGCAAGCCAGCGGCAAAATTACAGGCTACTACGAACCCGTGCTGCACGGCGACACGCGCAACACCAGCGCAGCCCGCTTCCCCATCTATGGTATCCCCAGCGATTTCGTCTCCATCCCCTTGCCAGCAAATTTACGCAACAGCAAAGCCAGCGTGCGCGTTGCCCCCGCAGGCAACAACCGCGGCGTGATTCAAAGCAACGGCGCATACATCGCCAACCTCGCCCAGTTCCCCATCACCGCCCGCACCACCGCGCTCAAAGGG
>CAUVGV010000145.1:0-6412 GCA_963551505.1 uncultured Kingella sp. | reverse complement strand
GGGCGCGGGAACTTCCCAGCCGGCTTCGGCGTAGGCAGTGAAATTTTTTAGTTTGATTCGTTTAATCCACATTTCGTTGTTCCCACAGGTTTTCTTCTTCAAATATGTTGTCTAGCTGTTTGTTCATGCCGCCGTCGCCGCGTTTATTGCCCTTGCGCCGCACTTGGCGCATCCATGCCAATAATTCGGCAATGGTTTCCAGTTTGATTTGATGCGCTTGGCACGTTGTTTCTAATAATGCATGCGCATCGGGGTCGCGCCAAAGCAGTAAATCGCTCACATATTCTTCGGTTTCAGGGTTCATGGTTTGCTTCCTTGTTTCAAAATATCTTCTGTCCAACATTGTTTAATTAAATCAATTTCTTGCTTGCTAATCAGTTCGCCTTGATAAGCAGCCTGAACGGCGAGTAATTTTTCTAAAATCATTTGCCGCGCTTCTATGGTGAATGGGCCTGTGATGTGCTTGCCGCCTTTAAAGGTGAGCTTGCCGTTGCGCCGTTCGGCTTGGCGGTATTCGTCTTTATCGCGGATGCTGACCAGCCAATCGCGGAACTCAATCAGCGGCTGAAACTCGGTTTTGCCCACATCCACAAAGCCTTGCAGGCTTTTGTCTTTATTCACCACGGTACACGTCCAGCAGCCAAAACGGCTGGAATTGGTGCCACAACCAGGGGCTTCGTCTTGCGACAACACAATGGGGCATTCGCCACCTGCCGCTTCGCGATAAAGTTTAATCAGCGCGTCGTGCGTGCCGCCCCAAGGCGGTTGATGCGCGGCAAGAAATTCCCAAACGTCGTCGGTGTTTAAATCCACAATCGGGCGGTAAACCAAAGCGTTTTTCAGGCTGCCGTGCGGGGTAAGATTGGAGTTTGCTAAGTTGTGATGGCTTTCTATGCTGGCTTTACGTGTGGATGATTCGTCTTTGCGCACGCCCAACACGATGATGGCTTTGCCGCTTTCGTTGACTTTTTGCAAGATATAGCTGCTGGTGGGCTGGATTTTGAGGCGGTCGGTACACCAGCGCATAGAGCGATTGGGCGAGGGGTAGCCTTTGCCGATGAGTAGCGTCCAAAAGGTTTCGTGCAGCTTGGGCGTGGTGATTTCGCCGTTAATCGGCAGCCTGAAAATTTGCGCGGCAGAAAGTATTTTGTCTAACGTGTCGCGCATATGTTTCACCACCAGCGGGCTTTCCACCAGCGTGTCGTTGGAAACAAAATCAATTTTTCTTTGGCGCAAGCTGGGCGGCAGGGAAAGCAGCATTTCAAACACCAAATGGGCGACGAGGGTGCTGTCCTTGCCGCCCGAAAAGGTAACAATCCATGGGTAGTTTTGCTCGGAGCTTAAGTATTCCTCGGCGATGTTTTCGCGTATGGAATCAAATGGGGTGGCGGTGTGTATGGGGATGGTTTTCATAATATTTTTCTTATTTGCACCTAAAATCGGTGCAGGCGTGATTGTACCTAAAATGGGTGCATATGAGAAAGCTACGCCTGTCTATTCATTCAGTTGAACATACAAAATTGCGACAGCTCTTAATCCGCAGAAGATTGGATTTGGAGCTATCGCAACGTGCGTTGGCGGATAGGATGGGGGTGATTCATTCGTTTGTGGGGAAGGTGGAAACGGGCGATAGGCGATTAGATGTATTTGAATTTATAGATTATTGCCGCGCATTGGATTGGAATGCGGCAGAGATTTTGATGGAATTGATGGGCAATGAAACTATCTGATGTATTGCGTTATGCGGCGATGTTTCGCGTTTTGCATACGAATGTAAGGTATGAACACAACCGTTCGCCGCATAAATTTATTTTGTTGTATAGCTTGTGTGTTTTGTATGACAAAGGCAGCCTGAAAACGGCGCGGATAGCATTGGATGATGGTTTGCTGAACGCATGGCGGGCGGAGTTTCGGGAAAATTGGACAAAGTGGGTGCAAAACGAACACCACCAATGCAAATTTGCGACACCGTTTTACCACATGAGAAGCGAGCCGTTTTGGCATGTGAAGTTGCGCGAAGAAACGGGCGGAGAGTTTGGAACTTCGTTGCGCCGTATACGCGAAAGCGTGGAATATGTGGAAATTGATGATGCGTTGGCGGCGTTGTTGCGGCAGCCTGAAACCAATCGGCTGTTGCGTGATGTGTTGTTGGGACAACTGTTTGAAATTTTGTAATCCTGTTGCTAAAAAAGCCATTTATTTGATTTGAATGGCTTTGTTGCGTTTCAGGCCGCCTCAATCTTATCCAGCAAAATCCTCAACGCTTGGGCGCGGTGGCTGATTTGGTTTTTGATTTCGGGCGCAAGCTGAGCGGCGGTGCAGGCGTGGTCGGGCAGGTAAAAATGCGGGTCGTAGCCAAAGCCGTGTTCGCCTTGCGCTTTCAGGCTGCCATTGCCCGCGCCAAATGCCTTCGGCGATGATGGGTTGCGGGTCATCGGGATGGCGCACCAAAACCAGCACGCAAACGTAGTAGCAGGATTTATTGGCATGGGACGGGCGATGAAGAAGCATAAGTAATGCTATTTTAGCCCGCCCCTAATCGCCCAAAAAAAAACGGTGTGAACAAACCAACGTTCACACCGAAACACACACATCAAGAGGAAAACAATCTAGAAGTATCTCAAAACAACAACTTGCGCTGTTTTTGTGATGTGGTGGATTATGAGGGATAGCGTAAAATTTCGTTTTGACATATGTCAAACAAGATTTTGGCAACGGCAAAAATTTGAGTAAATAAACAAAATTTGCCGAAGCAAAGGGCGGAAAGTGCTAAACTGCGCCCGTTTTTTGTAAAAACCTGTATTCATTATTTGCATAGGCAGATTTGATGACATAAAAGCGTGAATACAGGTTCTAAACATATATTTAAGGAAACAACCATGTTACTCGGCATCAATATTGACCACGTTGCCACGCTGCGCAACGCACGCGGCGCGGCGTATCCCAGCCCGTTGGAAGCGGCTTTGGTGGCAGAAACCAACGGCGCAGACGCGATTACCCTGCATCTGCGCGAAGACCGCCGCCACATTAAAGACGCGGACGTGTTCGCCATCAAGCAGGCGATTAAAACGCGGATGAATTTGGAAATGGCGATGACCGAAGAAATGCTCGCCAACGCGCTGCAAGTGATGCCCGAAGATGTGTGCATCGTGCCCGAAAAGCGCACCGAAGTAACCACCGAAGGCGGCTTGGATGTGGTGGGGCAGCCTGAAAAAGTGCGCGAGTATGTGGCGAAGCTGCACGCGGCGGGCATTCGCGTGTCGCTGTTTATTGATGCCGACCGTGCGCAAATTCAGGCTGCCTATGATGGCGGCGCGCGCGTGATTGAATTGCACACGGGCGCGTATGCCGATGCGTCCACGCCTGCGGCGCGACAAGCGGAATTAGCCAAAATCCGCGATGCGGCGGCGTTTGCCGATGGCTTGGGGATAACGGTGAACGCGGGGCATGGTTTGACCGTTCAGAATGTGGGCGCGATTGCCCGCATTCCGCAGATTGTGGAGCTGAATATCGGGCATTCCATCATCGCCCAAGCGATATTTTTGGGCTTGCCCGCCGCCATCGCGCAGATGAAAGAAGCGATGTTCCGCGCCCGTAGCGGCATCAAATAGGCAGCCTGAAAATGATTTACGGCATTGGTACAGACATTGTCGCCGTGTCGCGCATTGCGGCGTTGCATCAACGCTATGGCGATGCGTTGGCGCGGCGCATTTTAACGGCGCAAGAATGGGCAAACTACGCCACGCACGCGCAGCCCGTGCGGTTTTTGGCGAAACGCTTTGCGGCAAAAGAAGCGTTTGCCAAGGCGGTGGGCACGGGCATCCGCGAGCCTGTGAGCCTGCGTTTTATCGGCGTGGCGCATGACGGGCTGGGCAAGCCGGTGTTTGCCTGCGCGCCTGAATTGTCGGCTTGGCTGGCGGAGCGCGGCATTGCGCGGGTGCATTTGAGTGTGAGCGATGAGAAAGAGCAGGTGGTGGCGTTTGCGCTGGCGGAAGCGGGGTAGGGCGGGGCAGCCTGAAAATGCTGAATATGACTTGAATGGGTTTTCAGGCTGCCTATCATATTTTGGATAAGGCAGCCTGAAAACTGGGTAACACGGGTTGGCGCAATTATGGAGCATCGGCGGCTTGCCGACATCTGGGCGGACAACCTGCGCTGTTTATTCAATGTTTCATTTTGACGAGAGCCGTCGCTGTTCCATTTATAGATTTTCAGGCTGCCTATTGCATCGTGCAAAGGCAGCCTGAAATCTAGGTAAAACAAATTGGTAATCATGAAGCGGTGGCTCGCAGATATTTGGACTGACATCCTGCGCTGTTTATTCAATGTTCCATTTTGGCGACCAGCCGTCGCTGTTCCATTTATAAGTTTTCAGGCTGCCTATCATCCCCGATTAGGCAGCCTGAAAACCATCTACAACAAGCGTTACACCACCGCTTCTTCTTTTTGCACTTTCTGCTTCACAATATTGTGGCGGTCTAGCCCAAACATCAGCAGCAAGGGGCTGGCAACCAGTACGGAAGAGTAAATCCCGAACATAATGCCGATGGTTAGCGCCATCGCAAAGCCGTGCAGCGCCGTGCCGCCAAATATCAGCATGGAAATCACCATCGCTTCGGTTGAGCCGTGCGTAATCACGGTGCGCCCCATGGTGTGGGTAATCGCGTTGTCAATCACTTCGGGCACGGTGTGGTTGCGCATGGAGCCTTTGTAAAAATTCTCGCGGATTCGGTCAAATACCACCACCGATTCGTTCACCGAATAACCCAACACCGCCAGCACGCCCGCCAACACGGTAAGCGAAAATTCCCATTGGAAAAAGGCAAAGCAGCCCAGAATAATCACAATATCGTGCATATTGGCGATGATGGCGGAAACGGCAAAGCGCCACTCAAAGCGAAACGCCAGATAAATGATGATACCCACAATCACCATGCCCAGCGCGGTCAAACCGTGGCTCACCAATTCATCGCCCACCGCAGGGCCGATAAATTCCACTTGGCGCAGGCTCACATCGCTGCTGTCTTTTTTCAGCACGTCCATCACTTGGTTGGATAGCTGCGCGGAAGAGACATCTTCGCGGTTGGGCAGGCGAATCATAATGTGTTTATTCGTGCCCAAGGCTTGCACTTGCACTTCGCCCATTTTTAGCGTGTCTAGGCTTTGGCGCACCTTGTTCAAATCCGCGCCTTGCGCCGAAGCGTATTCCACTTCCATCAACGTGCCGCCAGTGAACTCAACCGACAGATTCAGCCCGCGAGTAAACAAAAAGATAATGGCGAGAATAAAGGTTGCCAATGAAATAAACGTGGTGAGCTTGCCATAGCTCATAAACGGAATGTCGCGTTTAAAATGAAAAAGTTCCATATTAAGCCTCCTGTTTTTTGTCTAACACGGCAGGATAGCGCACGCCGATGGATAGATGTTGCAGCTTTTTGCGGTTGCCATACCACAAATTCACCAAGGCGCGAGATACCACAACGGATGAATAAATGGAAGTCATAATGCCCAAGCAATGCACAATCGCAAAACCGCGCACGGGGCCCGTGCCGAAAATCAGCAGGGCGATGCCCGCAATCAGCGAAGTTAAGTTGGAGTCCAAAATGGTGTCCCAAGCGTGGTCATAGCCTTCTTTGATGGCGATTTGGGCTTTTTTGCCCTCGCGCAGTTCATCGCGGATGCGCTCGTTAATCAACACGTTGGAGTCAATCGCCATGCCGAGCGTTAATGCCATCGCGGCGATACCCGGCAGCGTGAGCGTGGCTTGCAAGGCAGACAAAATAGCAAACAGGAACAACAAGTTGGCTGATAAAGAAATGGCGGAAAAAATGCCAAACAAGCGGTAATAAATAATCATAAACACCGCCACCACCGCAAAGCCCCACACAGTGGAATGGATGCCTTTGCTGATGTTTTCCGCGCCCAAAGAAGGGCCGATGGTGCGCTCTTCAATGATTTTCATCGGCGCGGCAAGCGAGCCTGCGCGCAGCAACAGCGCCACGTCGTTGGCTTCGGCAAGGCTTGCCATGCCTGTTATTTGCACGCGCCCGCCTGTAATCGGCTCGTTGATGCGCGGCGCGGTTACCACTTCGGCTTTGCCTTGGTCAATCAACACCATCGCCATGATTTTGCCTTTGTTTGCCGTGGTTAAATCGGCAAAGGTGGACGCGCCTGAACTATCCAGCGCAAGGCTCACAATCGGCTGCTGGGTTTGCTGGTCTAGGCTGCCTTGGGCTTGGTTGATATTGTCGCCCGTTAGTTCTACTTGCTTGCTCACCAAATATTGATGCCCTTCGTTATCGCTCAACAATTCGTAGCCATCTGGGATGTTGCCGTTTTGCGCTTGCGATAGCAGCGCCATATCGGTGCTGACCATGCGCACTTCCAGCGTGGCGGTGCGCCCGATGATGTC
>CAUVGV010000144.1:0-6436 GCA_963551505.1 uncultured Kingella sp. | reverse complement strand
CACGTTGCCTGCGGCGTTGTATTCGGTTTGCCCGTGGCGGATCAGGTTGAGGTAGTGGGTGGGCTTGGGGTGTCCTTTGGGGTGGGATGGTTTTTCAGGCTGCCTTTGGGAGGATGAGGCAGCCTGAAATGGGGTTTTCAGTCTAGCCGTGTTCAATCAATGGTGCGTGACAAAGCCACACACGCTACGTCTATTTATTCCACGATAAAAGGCAGCCTGAAATTCGCTTTTCAGGCTGCCTGATGCGTTATGCCACCCAGCCGTAAACCACATAGGCAAGGTAGCCGAGCAACGCGCCTGCGGGCAGGTCTATCAAATAGTGCTGTTTGGTGTAGATGCACGATAGGGCGATGAACAGCGGGAACAGCAAGCCCCACGCGCCCAAGCTGCTCCATGCGTGCAAGGCGGTGAGCATGGCAACGGAAACGTGCATGCTGGGGAAGCAGTTGGTGGATTGGTCAAACTTTTGCACGAACAGCAAAAATTTTTCCGACCACGTTTTGCCGGTGTTGATGCTGCGCCAATGCTCGGGCGTGGAGACGGGAAACAGCCAGAAAAAAATCATCTGCATAAACAGCAATACCAAAAAGCTAAACGCCATTTTGTTGAAATGGGCGCTGTCTTCGGCAAGCAGGTTGAGATACAAAATCGCAGGGTAATACAAAAAGCTATACACCCAAGACCATTGCGGCTTGAATGGGATGGATTCATCAATCGGCGAGCGCCAAACAATGGGTTTGCGCAGCGGATGGCGTTGCGTGAAAAAATAAAATTGATACGCACCAATAATTAAGATGCCGCTTAACACGAGATTAACAAAATAATCGCTCAATTCCATGAGTTGCGTTCCTTGGGGTTGAAAGCGGCTGATGCTGCCTGAAAACAGGGCTTTGTGCAAGGTTTTCAGGCTGCCTTGGGCGTGAAACGGCTATAATCGCGCATTTTATGTTTACGAGTGAACAAGATGGTGCAACGTGTGATTATTGGCATCAGCGGCGCAAGCGGGTTTGCCTATGGCTGCAAGGCTTTGCAGCTGCTGCAAGCCGTGCCGCAGGTGGAAACGCATTTGGTGGTATCCAAAGGAGCGGAGCTGACCCGCGCTTCGGAAACCGCCCTCAGCCGCGACGAAGTGCACGCGCTGGCGGATGTGGTGCATCCGATTGGCAATCTCGCCGCCAGCATCGCCAGTGGTTCCTTTCGCACGGCGGGGATGCTGGTTGCGCCCTGCTCCATGCGCACGCTCTCGGCAATTGCCCACGCCGCCAGCGACAATTTGCTCACCCGCGCGGCGGATGTAACGCTAAAAGAGCGGCGGCGGCTGGTGTTAATGGTGCGCGAAACGCCGCTGAATCTCGCCCATTTAGACAATATGCGCCGCGTAAGCGAAATGGGCGGCATTGTGTTTCCGCCCGTGCCCGCGCTTTATACGCAGCCCCAAAGCGTGGACGGCATCATCACGCAAAGCGTGGCGCGCGCGCTGGGCTTGCTGGGGATAGAGTTGGCAGCGCAGCAAGAATGGCAGCCTGAAAAGTGAGCAACATAGTTTTCAGGCTGCCTCAATATAGTCGTTCCACACAGCCTTAGACAAGGCGGCGAGCCGCAGATAGTACAAGTAGTACAGCAAGGCGAGCCAACGCCGTAATAAGGCTGTGTGGGGCGACTATCTCTTGATTTTAGGCAGCCTGAAACCATATAGCAGCCCATTGTTCACATAATTCAAAGGAAAAAACATGACCAACCAACGCACCCGCTTTATTTTTGATAACCAGCCCATTCGCGGCATCCACGTTCAGCTCACCGACGTTTGGCAACACATCGCCCAGCAAAAACGCTATCCCCAAGCCATCCGCCGCGCCCTAGGCGAACTGCTTGCCGCAGGCGCAATCCTATCCAGCAACCTAAAACTAGATGGCACGCTGATTGTGCAAGTGCAAGGGCAAGGCAGCCTGAAAATGTTGGTAGTGGAAGCCACCTCTGAAGACACCGTGCGCGCCACCGCCCGTTGGGATGAAACCGCCGCCATCGCCGATGATGCCGATTTAACCCAACTGTTAGGCGACAACAGCGTGTTCGTGCTCACCGTGCAGCCCAAAAATGGCGAGCCGTGGCAAGGCGTGGTGCCGCTGGAAGGCGGCAGCATCGCCGATATGCTGATGCACTACATGACCCGCAGCGAGCAGTTGCAAACCCACATCGCCCTCGCCGCAGACGATAACCACGTTGGCGGCTTGCTGCTGCAACGCCTGCCCGAGCAAGCGCTAGACAACGCCGCATGGGAACACGTTACCACGCTCGCCAGCACGCTCACCGCCACCGAGCTGCTGCACCTAGACGCGCAAAACCTGCTGTATCGCCTGTTCCACGAAACCCCGCCGCGCGTGTTCCCCGCCGAAAATTTGGAGTTTGCCTGCACCTGCTCGCGCGGCAAAGTGAGCGATATGCTGCTGATGCTGGGCGGCGAAGAAGTGGGCACCGTGGTAGCAGAAGAAGGCAGCATCACCGTGGATTGCGACTTCTGCAACCAACATTACACCTTTGACGAAACCGATATTAACGCCCTGTTTGGCATGGATGTGGTGGCAGCTGTGGGGCAGCGGCAGCCCGCGCATTGAATTGAATAAGGCGGAAACGTGTTTTCAGGCTGCCGCAAATCCCTTAAAATCCATTGCCTTATCGCAGCCCACCCCAAAGGAATCCCATGAAAACCAAACTGTTCCCCTTATTTTTGCTGCTTGCCGCCAGCGCATCCGCATGGGCGCACACCGCGCAAGAAATGGCGTTCACCTGCCCCATCGGCGGCGAAAAATTCTCGCAAGTCATGGACACATCAGGCACCAGCATCGGCATGATGACCGATATGCGCCCCGTCGGTCCGATTGCTGCGCCGTTTTCCCTTGCCCAATGCCCCAGCAACAAATTTGTGATGTTTAAAGACAAATTTAGCCCAGCCGAATTGGCGAAGTTTACGCGCGTGGTCAATAGCGCGGAATATCAGCAAATCGCCGCACAATCGCCCAGCTATTTTGCATGGGGGCGCATGATGGAGCTGGCGGGCGAAAACGCCGATGCGCAGCAAATGATGAATATTTTTTTGAAAGCAAGCTGGCAGAGCGAGAGCCAAGAATCGTTTAGCAAAACGCTGGAATACGCCGATAAGGTGTTGGCAAACAAGGCAATCAGCAGCAAAGACGCGATTAACGCACAATTTTTGCGCGGCGAAATGCTGCGCAAGCTGGGGCGGTTTGACGAAGCCAAGCGCGTGTTTACCGCGCTGCAAAAAAATCCTGCGGTAAAACAAGATAAGCTGTTTAGCCAGCTTGCCACGCTGCAACTGGGCTTGGTTGCCAAGAAAAGCACGGTTTCGGAGATTATTGATTTTGATAAGAAATAGGATTTCAGGCTGCCTTTAATCGTGCGATAAAGGCAGCCTGAAATCCAGCATGGAATGGCGACGGCTCGTCGCTACATGGCGTGTTCAATAGAGCTTGACTGGTTAGCAGGATGTCGGCGAACCGCCAACGCTCCATCGGTTGTAGGTTTGTCAAAGGTTTCAGCCTAACATTGAATACTAAGCCCCCGCCTTCGGTTTTACGTTTCAGGCTGCCTAACATCCCATTAGGCAGCCTGAAAACATTTGTGTACCGGTGTGCGGCAAGCTCAATGCGGCAAGTGATACACCTGCGCCAACGCTTTGACTACATGCCCGTCGTGCGTGTCGGCTTTGTTTAACGCGCGGGTGGGCGAATGCAGCAGCTTGTTGGTGAGCTGCACCGACAGCCGTTCCAGCACTTCTTCGGGCGGCGTGCCTTTGGCAAGCTGGCGCATGGCATGGTTCAGCACTTGCTGGCGCGCGCGTTCGCCCTCGTCGCGCAGGGCGCAAATCAGCGGCACGCGCTGGCGGCTTTGCTGCCAGGCCACAAATTCGTTCACTTTCGCCTGCACCATCGCTTCAGCTTGGGCGGCGGCGGCGGCGCGGGCTTCTTTGCCTTGCGCCACGCGCTCTGCCATGTCGTCCACGGTAAACAGCGCGATGGCTGGCAACTGCGCCACTTCGGCTTCAATATCGCGCGGCACGGCTAAATCCAGCATAAATTGCGTTTTCAGGCTGCCTGTGCGTTGCGCGGCGGCGTTTGCCATCATGTCGCGTGTAATCACGGGCAATTCGCTGCCCGTGCAAGAAATAATGATGTCGTAGCGGTGCAAGATTTCGGGCAGGGCTTCCAGTTTGCAGGCTTGCGCACCGTTGCCCAGCTTGCTGCATAGGTTTACGGCACGGGTAAGCGTGCGGTTGGCAATCATCAGGCTACGCGGTTGTTTGGCGGCAAAATAGGTCGCCACGTTTTCGTTCATTTCGCCCGCGCCCACAAACAGCACATTCAGGCTGCTGATGTCGCCCATGCTTTGCTCTGCCATGCGCACCGCCGCGCTGGCCATAGAAACCACGTTATCGCCCACGCCGCTCAAACTGCGCACTTCTTTGGCAGCCTGAAACGTGCGTTGAAACAAGGCGTTGAGCCATGTGCTGATGCTGCCTTGCTCGCGCGCGATGCGCACGGCTTCTTTCATTTGCCCCAAAATTTGCGCTTCACCCAACACCATACTGTCTAAACCGCAGGCAACGCGAAAGGCGTGGCGGATGGTTTCGCTGCATCCGAGCGTGTAAAGATAGGGGCGGATGTCGGCGGCGTTCACGCCTTGGTAGTTTGCCAGCCAGTTGATAATCATATCGGCATCGCCCACGCAATACAGCTCAGTGCGGTTGCAAGTGGACAAGATAACGGCTTCGGCAGCGGCATTCACGCTTAAATCGCGCACGGCTTCGGGCAGCGCGGCGGCGGCAAAGGCAAGCTGTTCGCGGATGGCTAGGGGGGCGGTTTGGTGATTTAGCCCGATAACGGTGAGTTTCATGGCGTGGTTTATATTATTGGAAATGATGGGCGCGATTATAGCAAAAAATTAAGAGCTTATTGAAACTTTAAGATTTTGACTATTAAATGCGATTCATTCTCATCTGGGATGTCAGTTTTGCTCTATATTTGGCATAGGCATATAATTAAATTTTCCACGCATGTTTGGGGAATCACATGGATTTGCACGCGATTCGGCAGGATTACAGCAAGCAAGAATTATCCGAGGCGCAATGTTTGGCGGACCCGATTGAGCAGTTTGAATTGTGGCTGAACGAGGCGATGGCGGCGCAGGTAAACGAGCCGACGGCGATGAACGTGGCAACGGTGGGTGCAGATAACCGCCCCACTAATCGCGTGGTGCTGTTGAAAGAAGTGAACCCGCAGGGTTTTGTTTTTTTTACCAATTATGCCAGCCGCAAGGGGCAGGCGCTGGCGCAGCATCCGTTTGCCGCGCTGACGTTTTTTTGGCCCGAATTGGAGCGGCAGGTGCGCGTGGAGGGGCAGGTTTTCAGGCTGCCTGAACACGAGTCGGATGCCTATTTTGCCAGCCGGCCTTACACCAGCCGCGTGGGCGCGTGGGCAAGCGAGCAAAGCCAGCCGATTGCCAACAAGGCGGTGCTGGTGGCGCGAGCGGCGATGTTTGGCGCACGGCATCCGCTAAATGTGCCGCGTCCGCCGCATTGGGGCGGCTATGTGGTGCAGCCCGACCGCATGGAGTTTTGGCAGGGGCGACCGAGCCGTTTGCACGACCGCGTGTGTTATGTGTTGGAAAACGGCGCGTGGCAAAAAATGCGGCTTGCGCCGTAGTTTTCAGGCTGCCTTTCATGCGGGCAACCTGAGGCAGCCTGAAATGTTGAAAACAAGGTTTTCAAGCTGCCTAAAATCAATAAACATAATCAAGAGGAACAAAAAAATGGCAAAAAAATTTCCAATTTTTCCCAAGCATCCCGAGCGGATTTGCTGGGGCTGCGATAAATATTGCAAGGATGATGATTTGTTGTGCGGCAATGGCTGCGAGCGGATTCAGCATCCGATTGAGCTGGATGGCCCCGAGTGGTACAAAAATGGCGATTGGAGCAGCTTGTTGAGCAAGGAGCAGCAAATTGAGCTGGGCTTGATTGCGCCCGAGCCTGTGCCAGCGGAGGCGGCTGCGCCGAAAGTGAAGCCGCATATTAAGCTGCCGATTAAGCGGTAAGCTGAGGCAGCCTGAAACGGCAAACACGCTTTGTGGAAAAACAAAGCGTGTTTTTTGTTGAACAGCGTTTGGGCTTCGCGAAAGTGCATAACGTGTTTTCAGGCTGCCTATTGTTATCACGGCAGCCTGAAACTCAATCAATCTACATCCCGCAAAATCTTATTCAACGCAGGCACGCACAGCAGCATCAGCCCGCCCGCCGCTGCGCCGAGATAGAACAGCAGCTGATAAAAATCGGCAGGGTGTTTGACATCGTAGAAATTTTTAAACAGCAGCCCGCCCAGCGTGAAGCCGATGGAAAACGCCAAAAAGTTCAACGCAACCATTTGCG
>CAUVGV010000143.1:0-6452 GCA_963551505.1 uncultured Kingella sp. | reverse complement strand
ACAACCTTGCTGCGCTTTTTGCCTTTTATCCACATTTTTATGTCATAAAATCTGCATATTAAAATAGTGAATACTGGTTCTTACAGTTTTCAGGCTGCCTCAATGATGTGTTGAGGCAGCCTGAAAACCATTTAGCCCGTAAGCTGTTTGCTAATCAATTTTTTCAACGGCGGCAAATTATTGCTCACGCGCAACACCGCCCCGCGCAGCAACTTCGCAGGCGCACTGTCGTTGGTAAAGAACGACACCATTGCATTCGTACCATGATACAGCGGGCGCGTGTGCAACTGATGCTTCACGTTATACATCTCCAACACCTCTTTGGACGCAATATCCTTGCCCTTCGCATCCGCCTGCAACACTTGTTTCGCCAAAATTTCCGTGCTTTCCAAGCCCAAATTCCAGCCATGCGCGGTAACAGGATGCATCCCCACCGCCGCATCGCCCACCAAAGCGCAACGCGTGCCGATAAACGTGCTCGCGTGCGCCCCCACCAGCGGATAATGATGCACCGTGCCCGCAATCTCCATCTCGCCCAAGCGGCCGTTCAACATTTTTTGCGCCTCCGCCGTCAAAGCCTCGGGCGACAAATCCAGCAATTCATGCGCTTTGGTGTTGGTAATCGTAATCACGCAGTTGGTCAAATGCTCTTCCAGCGGCAGCAACGCCAGTGTGCGCCCATAAAAGAAACACTCGCTCGCCGTGTGTTGATTAGAAATCGTGTGTTTCGTGCGGAACACAATCACCGTGCGCCCAAAATCGTGCATATCCGCCGCAATGCCCAGCTGCCGCCGCGTTTGCGAAAAACGACTGTCCGCCGCAATCAACAGCCGCGCCGTAATCGTATCGCCATTTTCCAGCTCAACCAGCGCACGGTTCTCATTCGTTTCCACACTTTTCACGCCCACGCCACAACGCAATTCTACATTGGCACACTCCGCCACTTCTTCATACGCCGCGCGGCGAATATTGTGATTAGAAATCAAATTGCCCAAGCGATCCGTCTCGCCGCCACGCGCCTTATTCGGCTGCGGAAAATGCAGCGTGTAATCGCTCGTGCCATTAAACACTTTCGCATCGCGCAAACGATAAATCTCGTTTTCAGGAATGCGCTGCCACATCCCCAAGCGCTGCATAATCTCGCGCGACAAATGCGTCAGCGCAATCTCGCGCCCGTCATACGGCGGATTTTGCAACGTCTCCAACGGTGCTTTCTCAATAATCGTTACCCGCAAACGGCTGTCTTTCAACTGCCGCGCAAACGCCAAACCAGCAGGGCCACCGCCCACAATCAAAATATCAGTATCCATGATGTTTCCTTAATATCAGAGAATAGGGAATAAAACAGAACAAGCAGCCCGCCATCAAAGGCAGCTTGAAAACCATGTTACCCACCTTTTCAGGCTGCCCTACGCTGCCAACAGCCCAGAAAAAACCTATTGTACTATTTAAAATAAACAATCGCTAATGCAACCTAAAAATTTTTTGCCCAATTCAAAACCACCCCACCACACGGCAATATTGTAACCAAAAAGCCAGCCATTCCGTTAAGGCAGCCTGAAAACAAAATTTACGCTTGAAAAATATAAACTTCTGTTGGAAAGCGCGAATAAATATGATATAGTGCGCGACTTGGCATTCGTGCCAAGTAAATTTTTGTCCATTTAAGAGATTGCTCAATCGCAAGCAATCCCTTTGTTAAACAAGGAAATAATCATGGCTTTAGGTCTGGTTGGACGCAAAGTAGGCATGACCCGCGTGTTTACAGAACAAGGCGCATCTGTTCCTGTAACTGTGTTGGAAATGACTGCTAACCGCGTTACCCAAGTAAAATCCAAAGAAATGGATGGCTATACGGCCGTTCAAGTTACCTTTGGTGAGAAAAAAGCAAACCATGTAAACAAAGCCGAAGCAGGACACTTTGCGAAAGCAGGTGTTGAAGCAGGTCGTGGTTTACACGAGTTTGTAGTTTCTGAAGAAAAAGCAGCCGAATTAAAAGCTGGCGATGTAATTACCGTATCTCTGTTTGAAGTAGGTCAATTGGTTGATGTAACAGGCACATCCAAAGGTAAAGGCTTCTCCGGTACGATTAAACGCCACAATTTCGGTGCACAACGCACTTCGCACGGTAACTCACGTTCACACCGTGTTCCGGGTTCTATCGGTATGGCACAAGACCCTGGTCGCGTGTTCCCTGGTAAACGCATGGCTGGTCAGTATGGCAACACCAAATCAACTGTTCAGCATTTGGAAATTGTACGCGTTGATGTAGAACGCAATCTGCTGTTGGTTAAAGGTGCCGTTCCAGGTGCGGTAAACAGCAATGTTGTGGTTCGCCATAGCGTTAAGAAAGCAGGTGCGTAATGGAATTAAAATTGATTGATGCAAAGGGTCAAGTTTCAGGCAGCGTTGCTGCATCTGATGCTTTGTTTGCCCGTGAATACAATGAAGCATTGGTTCATCAGTTGGTAACAGCATTCTTGGCGAATGCCCGTTCTGGTAACCGCGCTCAAAAAACACGTGCAGAAGTTAATCATTCCACCAAAAAACCATGGCGACAAAAAGGTACAGGTCGTGCTCGTTCTGGTATGACTTCATCTCCGTTGTGGCGCAAAGGTGGTCGTGCATTCCCTAACAAACCTGACGAAAACTTCACTCAAAAAGTAAACCGCAAAATGTATCGCGCTGGTATGGCAACTATCTTGTCGCAACTGGTTCGCGATGAGCGTTTATTTGTTATTGAGAGTTTGTCTGCTGCAACGCCCAAAACCAAAGAATTTGCTGAGCAAGTAAAAAACTTGGGTATGGAGCAAGTATTGTTTGTTACCAAGCAGCTAGATGAGAATGTATATTTGTCTTCACGCAATTTGCCTAATGTATTGGTGCTAGAAGCGACACAAATTGACCCATACAGCTTGTTGCGCTACAAAAAAGTAGTGATAACAAAAGAAGCAGTTGCACAGTTAGAGGAGCAATGGGTATGAATCAACAACGTTTGATGAAAGTGATTTTGGCTCCTGTTGTAACTGAAAAAAGCAACTTGGTTGCCGAAAAACGCAACCAAATGGTGTTCAAAGTGTTGAAAGATGCAACCAAAACCGAAATTAAAGCAGCAGTTGAATTGCTGTTTAATGTAAAAGTTGCTTCTGTAACGACCACGACCACAAAAGGCAAAGTAAAACGCTTTGGTCGTACATTAGGTCGCCGCAGCGATGTGAAAAAAGCCTATATCAGCTTGGTGGCTGGTCAAGAGCTAGACTTAGAAGCCGCAGCCGCTGCTGCAGATAAGGAATAAGCATGGCTATCATAAAAATGAAACCCACTTCTGCTGGTCGTCGCGGCATGGTTCGCGTGGTAACAGAAGGTTTGTACAAAGGTGCAGCTTATGCTCCTTTGCTGGAAAAACAAAGCTCTACTGCGGGTCGTAATAACAATGGTCATATCACCACTCGTCATAAAGGCGGTGGTCATAAACACCATTACCGTGTTGTTGATTTTAAACGTAATAAAGACGGTATTCCTGCAAAAGTAGAACGCATTGAGTATGATCCTAACCGTACGGCACATATTGCATTGTTGTGTTATGCGGACGGTGAGCGTCGCTATATCATCGCTCCACGCGGTATTCAGGCTGGTGCGGTATTGCTATCAGGTTCAGAGGCGGCAATTAAAGTAGGTAATACGTTGCCTATTCGCAATATTCCTGTTGGTACAACTATTCATTGCATTGAAATGAAACCAGGTAAAGGTGCACAAATTGCCCGTTCTGCTGGTGCTTCTGCGGTATTATTGGCAAAAGAAGGCACTTACGCCCAAGTTCGTTTACGTTCTGGTGAGGTTCGCCGTATTCACGTTGACTGCCGTGCAACTATCGGTGAAGTAGGTAATGAAGAGCAAAGCCTGAAAAAAATTGGCAAAGCAGGTGCAAACCGTTGGCGTGGTATTCGCCCAACTGTACGCGGTGTGGTAATGAACCCAGTAGATCACCCCCATGGTGGTGGCGAAGGTCGTACAGGTGAAGCACGCGAACCTGTTAGCCCATGGGGCACACCTGCCAAAGGGTACCGTACTCGTAACAATAAACGCACAGACAACATGATTGTTCGTCGTCGTTATTCAAATAAAGGTTAATTGACATGGCTCGTTCATTAAAAAAAGGTCCATACGTTGACCTGCATTTATTGAAAAAAGTGGATACGGCTCGTGCCACTAACGACAAACGCCCAATTAAAACATGGTCTCGTCGTTCAACTATTTTGCCTGATTTTATTGGTCTAACTATTGCTGTTCATAATGGTCGCACGCATGTACCTGTGTTCATCAGCGATAATATGGTTGGTCATAAATTAGGTGAGTTCTCATTGACTCGTACCTTTAAAGGTCATCTGGCTGATAAAAAAGCTAAGAAATAAGAAGGTGAAATATGAGAGTATCTGCACAACACAATAATGCCCGTATTTCTGCTCAAAAAGCTCGCTTGGTAGCAGACATGATTCGTGGTAAAGACGTTGCCCAAGCTCTGAATATCTTGGCATTTAGCCCTAAAAAAGGTGCTGAGTTGATTAAGAAAGTTTTGGAGTCTGCTATTGCCAATGCTGAGCATAATAATGATGCCGACATTGATGAATTGAAAGTAGTTACAATTTTTGTAGATAAAGGTTCTAGCCTAAAACGCTTTCAAGCTCGTGCAAAAGGTCGTGGCAACCGTATTGAAAAACAAACTTGTCATATCAATGTGACAGTAGGCAACTAAGGAACAACAATGGGACAAAAGATTCATCCAGTTGGCTTCCGTTTAGCCGTAAACAAAGACTGGTCTTCAAAGTGGTTTGCTAAAAGTACTGATTTTGCAACTGTTTTGAAACAAGATATTGATGTACGTGAATATTTAAGCAAACGCTTGGCTAATGCATCCGTTGGTCGCATTGTGATTGAGCGCCCTGCTAAGTCTGCTCGTATTACTATTCATTCGGCTCGTCCAGGTGTAGTAATTGGTCAAAAAGGCGCAGATATTGAAATCTTGAAACAAGATTTGGAAAAATTATTGGGTGTTGCTGTTCACGTTAATATTGAAGAAATTCGCAGACCAGAATTGGATGCACAAATTATTGCGGATGGTATCGCGCAACAACTAGAAAAACGCGTTCAATTCCGTCGTGCAATGAAACGTGCGATGCAAAATGCAATGCGTGCTGGTGCAAAAGGTATCAAAATTATGACTTCTGGTCGTTTGAATGGTGCGGATATTGCGCGTAGCGAGTGGTATCGCGAAGGTCGAGTGCCATTACATACATTGCGTGCTGATGTGGATTATGCCACCAGTGAAGCCTTGACGACTTATGGCATTATTGGTTTGAAAGTATGGGTTTACAAAGGCGAAATGGGTCAAGTTCAAGCGCAGCCTGAACGTGAAAATCGTCGCAGCAATAGAAAGGGTGGTAGAAATGCTACAACCAACTAGACTAAAATATCGCAAACAACACAAAGGTCGCAATACGGGTATTGCTACTCGTGGTAATACAGTAAGTTTCGGTGATTTTGGCTTAAAAGCGGTTGGGCGTGGTCGTTTAACTGCTCGTCAAATTGAAGCAGCGCGCCGAGCTATGACACGTCATATTAAACGTGGTGGTCGTATTTGGATTCGCGTATTTCCTGATAAACCAATTACCGAGAAACCAATTCAAGTTCGTATGGGTGGCGGTAAAGGTAATGTGGAATACTATATTGCTGAAATTCAACCTGGTAAAATACTGTACGAGATGGATGGTGTAAATGAGGCTTTGGCTCGTGAAGCATTTGCTTTGGCTGCTGCTAAACTACCAATTTCAACCACATTTGTAACAAGACAGGTGGGTAAATAATGAAAACCAATGAATTGAGGGAAAAGTCAGTAGAGCAACTAAATGAAACATTGGTTGATTTGCTGAAACAGCAATTTGGTTTACGTATGCAGCATGCTACTGGTCAGTTGGGTCAGACTAGCGAAATGAAACGTGTACGTCGCGATATTGCTCGTATAAAAACTGTTATCTCTGAAAAAGGTGTCCAATAATGAGTACTGAAAAAAATGTTCGTACTTTGCAGGGCAAAGTAGTAAGCGATAAAATGAACAAAACTGTAACGGTATTGATTGAGCGAAAAGTGAAGCATCCGTTATATGGTAAAATTATCCGTCGTTCTACTAAAATTCACGCACATGATGAACAAAACCAATATGGAATTGGTGATGTGGTGGTAATTCAAGAATCACGTCCATTATCTAAAACTAAGTCTTGGGTAGTTAAAGAGTTGGTAGAAAAAGCGCGGACTGTTTAAGGTTAAAACAAAGGAGTCTGAGAAGTGAAATTTGCCAAAAATGGTAAATTTCACTTTGCCTTATTGTTTGCTAAAATACGCCAAATAAAAGATATTGTAAAATAGGTTTTGTTTTTTACGAGGTGTTTGCAAAAGTA
>CAUVGV010000142.1:0-6521 GCA_963551505.1 uncultured Kingella sp. | reverse complement strand
TCATTGAAAGTATTGCCCATTTTGTTTTTTGAATAGTTATGATTATTCCAAATAATACATACCCCATTAAAATTTACGCCGATGCCACCTGTTAAAACATCATGCAATCCATCTAAATCTGAACCTACATAACCATCTATTCCAAATAAGACTTCACCAAGCTCACATAAAAAATCCAATTTACTTGCACAAAAATACCCATCAATTACATATTTGCCATTTTTTCTTTCAGGATAATCATAAATTTTACTTTGATAAAAATAGTAATTTAATCTTAACCACAAGTATTTGTTATTTTCATCTAACCGTTTCCATTCCTTGATAGGATATTTTTTTCCTAATTTATTTTCAATCCAATTAAACATTTCTGGATGCAATGTCGGAATAGAACAATCTTTATTAACGATAAAAATAATCGTACTTTTATCAAATGATTTAATTTGTGCATTTTCAATAAAAATTGGAAATTCTTTTTTCTTACTAAATAACAAATATTTAATGCTTAAATCACAGAAATGATTTACTTGGACAGGATTACAATATATTTCATTTTTTAATTTTACAATTAAAAAATACTCGTTTATTGAATTTGTATTTTTACTTAGAGATAAAGAATGCACATCTGCGGCGTAACAACAATGCTCTACGCAATCCATTATTTCTATTATTTTGTTATTCATTGTAATTACTTTATCGCTTTCTGTTGGAGTCATTGGCGATTATGGCTTGGCAAAAAATCCATCAACTCATTTTCAGGCTGCCTCCACCTCCGCAGGCAAAAACGCCTCCACCAAATCCAACCTATCCCCGCAGTAATCAAACGTAGAACGCCGCGCCAACAAAAAAGGCTTGGCGCGCGCAAACTGCAATGGGCTGCGTGATAGCTGCGGAAGGCAGCCTGAAAACAGTATTTGCCCCAGCGGCGTGGTGCCACAATCCAGCCATTCGCGCCAGCGTGAATGGATGGCACATACACTTTGCGCCTGCACCACCGCCACGCCATTCAGCAGCAAGGTAACGCGCCGTGCAAACCGCCGTTGCGGCAGCCTGAAAACGCCTTCGCCGCCCGCCATTTCGCCCAGCGCATCCAGTTGCACGGCAAAATCGCCCCGTTGCGACAACGCCGCTGTGAGCGATTGCGCCGTTGCTAAATCGCGTGCGATGGGGCTGGCGGGCAAATCCGTGTGCCACGTTATCATGCGGGCTACTCGGCGGCGGGCTGGGATGCGTTTTCAGGCAGCCTTAAAAAGGTGTCGCGGTAATATTTCAGCTCTTCAATGCTTTCCAAAATATCGTCCAACGCCTTGTGCGAACCCTTTTTCACCACGCCTTTATACACCGCAGGATGCCAACGCCGCGCCAATTCTTTCAGCGTGGACACATCCAAATTGCGATAATGGAAAAACGCCTCCAAGCGCGGCATATATTTCACCATAAAGCGGCGATCTTGATGGATGGTGTTGCCGCACATTGGCGAGGCTTTGGCAGGCAGCCATTCGCCCATAAAATCCAACAGCTTTTGCTCCACATCCGCTTCGCTATACGGCGAGGCTTTCACCCGCGCGGTTAAGCCTGTGCGAGCGTGCGTGGCGGTGCACCATTCGTCCATGTTGTCCATAATTTCATCGCTTTGATGGATGGCAAACACTTCCGATTGCGCCAACACGTTTAAATCTTTATCCGTGATAATCATCGCCACTTCAATGATTTTATCCGTTTCAGGGTTCAGCCCCGTCATCTCCATATCCAGCCAGCAAAGGTTGTTTTGGTCTTTCATTTTTGATTACTTTCTACTACAAAAAACGCGCTATTATACGCCATTCCCTTTTTCAGGCTGCCTACCATGCCCCCATTCATCTCCAACTGGCTTGCAGAATGGTCAAACCCCTATAAACGCTATCAACACCACCGCGCCATGCACGCCATCCGCCTATCGCTTGCCGTGGTGTGCGCCATTCTCATCGCCCATTTGGGCAACATTGAACACGGCGAATGGATAGCGATGACCGTATTCGTGCTGCTCGGCAGCGTGCCCTATCAAGGCGCCATCAACAGCAAAGCGTATGAACGCATCATCGGCACGGTGCTGGGCATGGCAATCGGCATCGCGCTCATCTGGCTCAACCACCACTTCCTGCACAACAGCCCGCTTTATTTCCTCATCATCGCCATCGTCAGCGCCATCAGCGGCTGGCACACCCTCGGCAACTACGGCTATGCCGCCATGCTCGCCGGGCTCACCATGGCGATGCTGCTGGGCAACATCAGCGATAACTGGCTACACGCAGGCATCACCCGCTCCATCAACGTCATCATCGGTGTCGTCATCGTGCTCATCGCCTCCGCGCTCATCCCCATCAAATCCATGCTCACATGGCGATTTCTCCTATCCGACAACCTCGCCACCTGCGCCCACCAATTCTCCCTGATTACCGTGCACAAAGCCCTGCCGCAAGACACCCAAAACGCCCTGTGGCTAGAACAACGCCACCTCAACGCACGGCTGGTGAAATCCCGCAGCCTGCTCGCCCCCACCGCCCACGAAAGCAAAATCAACCTCGCCCTGCTAGACAGCATCCAGCAAAGCCAGCGCAACATTGTTAGCAGCATCAACCTGATGCTCGCCACCGTGCCCAAGCTGCCCAAAGCTCGCCTAAGCCTAGAAGACGAACAACTGCTCAGCCGCCACTTCGCCACCCTGCAACACGACCTCCACCGCGCCTCCAAGCTGCTCAAAGGCGAATGGCGGCAACCCATCGCCATCCACTTCCCCGAAGAAGCGCAAATCCGCACCATCGCTGCCAAGCTGCCGTTTGAAACCCAAGGCTTCGTGTGGATGAGCCTCAATATCCGCAGCGAACTCGCCAACCTGCTCACTCTGCTGCAATCGCAGCGCGAAAAATGGCTGACACCAGCGGAGAAAGAGAAATTGGGGGTAGGGTAGTTCTAAATATTGTTTTCAGGCTGCCTTTGCAACGAGATAAGGCAGCCTGAAAAGCATGGCACAACGAATTTCAGGCTGCCTAACGCACATAGGCAGCCTGAAAACCAAAATGGAGCGGCGATGGCTCGTCGCCAAATGATTTGTGCAATAGGGCTTTAACAACTGGAAAAATGTCGGTGAACTGCCAGTACATCATCGCAAAAGGCAGCCTGAAAATGCTTTTACCTCTTTTCAGGCTGCCTCAACCCCCTACCCTTCCCCACACAAAAAAGCAGCCTGAAAACGCTCAACGCCACGTTTTCAGGCTGCCTCACTATCCGCTAGCTAATCAACAATTACTTCTCATCTTTCACTTCTTGGAAATCCGCGTCCACCACATCATCGTCTTGCTTGCCTGATGATGCTGCGCCCTCAGATGAACCTTTCGCCGCTTCCGCCTGCGCTTGGGCATACACAATCTCGCCCAATTTTTGGCTGGCTTCGCCCAAGGCTTCCGCTTTCGCTTCAATGTCCGCCTTATCGTCGCCTTTCACCGCTTCTTCCGCCGCTTTCACCGCCGCTTCAATTTTCTCTTTTTCCGCAGCGTCCAGCTTATCGCCGTGTTCGCTCAACGATTTGTTCACCGAGTGGATTAACGCCTCAGCATGGTTGCGGCTTTGCACCAGCTCGTGCAGTTTTTTATCCTCTTCCGCATTCGCTTCCGCATCTTTCACCATGCGTTCAATTTCCTCCTCGCTCAAACCAGAAGAACCTTGAATGGTGATGTTTGCCGCTTTGCCTGTGCCTTTGTCTTTGGCAGAAACGTGCAAAATACCGTTCGCGTCAATATCAAAGGTAACTTCAATTTGTGGCATACCGCGTGGCGCAGGCGCAATGTCGCCCAAGTTAAACTGCCCCAGCGATTTGTTGGCGGAAGCGCGCTCGCGCTCGCCTTGCAACACATGAATGGTTACCGCAGGCTGGTTGTCTTCCGCTGTGGAGAACACTTGAGACGCTTTGGTGGGGATGGTGGTGTTTTTATTGATGAGCTTGGTCATCACACCGCCCATGGTTTCAATCCCCAGCGACAACGGCGTAACATCCAACAACAGCACATCGCTGCGCCCGCCGCTCAACACCTCGCCTTGAATCGCCGCACCCACGGCAACCGCTTCATCAGGGTTCACATCTTTGCGAGGCTCTTTGCCAAAGAAATCTTTCACCGCTTCTTGCACTTTCGGCATACGGCTTTGACCGCCCACCAAAATCACATCGTCAATATCGCTTGCGCTCAAACCCGCGTCTTTCAGGGCGATGCGGCAAGGCTCAATAGAACGTTGAATCAAATCTTCCACCAAGCTCTCAAATTTGGCGCGGGTGATTTTCATCGCCAAGTGTTTGGGGCCGGTTGCGTCCATGGTGATATAAGGCAGGTTGATTTCGGTTTGTTGCCCGCTAGACAATTCAATTTTGGCTTTTTCTGCCGCTTCTTTTAAGCGTTGCAACGCCATCACATCGTTTTTCAAATCAATGCCTTGTTCTTTTTTGAACTCGGCGATGATGTAGTCAATAATGCGTTGGTCAAAGTCTTCGCCGCCCAAGAAAGTGTCGCCGTTGGTCGCCAATACTTCAAACTGTTTGTCGCCGTCAATGTTGGCGATTTCAATGATGGAAATATCAAATGTGCCGCCGCCCAAGTCGTACACGGCGATTTTGCGGTCTTTGCTGTCGCCTTTGTCCATGCCAAACGCCAATGCGGCGGCAGTCGGCTCGTTGATGATGCGTTTCACGTCTAAGCCTGCGATGCGCCCTGCGTCTTTGGTGGCTTGGCGTTGGCTGTCGTTGAAGTAAGCGGGCACGGTAATCACGGCTTCCGTTACTTTTTCGCCCAAATAGCTTTCTGCCGCTTCTTTCATTTTGCGCAACACTTCGGCGGAAACTTGTGGTGGTGAAAGCTCTTTATTTTGCGCTTCTACCCATGCATCGCCATTTTTGGCTTTAACAATTTTGAATGGCATGGATTCAATGTCGCGTTGTACTTCTTTGTCTTCGTATTTATGACCAATCAAGCGTTTTACCGCGTAGATGGTGTTTTTGGCGTTGGTTACAGCTTGGCGTTTGGCGGGCGCGCCCACCAAAAATTAGCCGCCGGCTAAATATGCGATAACCGATGGGGTGGTGCGCGCGCCTTCGGCGTTTTCAATCACTTTGGTGCTGCCGTTTTCGGAAATGGCGACGCATGAGTTGGTTGTGCCTAAATCAATACCGATTACTTTTGCCATGTTGTTTGCTCCTTAAATGCAATAAAAATTAAAAATAAATAGTGCGCGGGGGTTAAATATCATTTTCAGGCTGCCCTGAAAGGATTGCCGCGCCTTGATGGCTTGTTAGATAGGGTGCATTTTTTGGTTTTCAAGAGTAGTCAAATAAAATTTTCAGGCTGCCTACATTGCATAACAAAGGCAGCCTGAAAACCCCAAATTGCGCTACAATTCCCACAGCCAACACTTTCAGGCTGCCTCAACAAAGGAAAAATCATGGAACAAGAAATCAACATCTGGCAACAAAAATGGGTTATCGGCAACTGGAAAATGAACGGGCAGCTCCACAACAACAACAACCTCGTTCACAAATTGCGCCAACTGCCCGCCGCTGCCAATGTGTGCATCGGCATCACGCCGCCCACCGTTTATCTCTTGCAAGTTCACAACGCCGTGCAAATTGTGCTAGACAACAAAATTCACGTTTGTGCCCAAGATGTTAGCCGCTTCCCCGACAAAGGCGCATACACAGGCGAAGTCTCCGCCGAAATGATGCGCGACGTGGGCGTGGACATCGTACTCATCGGGCATTCCGAGCGCAGCCTCTATTTCAACGAAAAAAACGACGTGCAACGCCTCAAAATAGAAAACGTATTAAATGTAGGCTTGCTGCCCCTGCTGTGCGTGGGCGAAAGCCTGAAAGAGCGCGAAGACGGACGCGAAAAAGAAGCCGTCGCCTACCAGCTCTCCGTATTCAAAGGACTGAAAACCCAAAACTTCGCCGTTGCCTACGAACCCGTATGGGCGATTGGCACAGGAAAAGTCGCAACAAAAGAACAAATTGCCGACATGCACGCATTTATTTACGACGAAATCTTGTCATTGTGCGGCAACGATGCTAATATCCGCGTTCTTTATGGCGGCAGCGTGAATGATACCAATGCCGCCGAAATTTTTAGCGTTCCCCACGTTGACGGCGCACTCGTTGGCGGCGCATCGCTCAAATACGATGCCTTTACCGCCATCATCCAAGCCGCACAAAACACACAATAAACCCAATGGCAGCCTTTAAAACACTTATCCTTGTTATCAACATTTTCTCGTCTATCAGCGTTGTTTGCCTTGTTCTGATGCAGCAAGGCAAAGGCGCAGACGCAGGCGCAGGTTTTGGTGGCTCAGGCAGTGCGCAAGGCGTATTTGGTTCAGCAGGCAACGCAAACTTTCTCAGCCGCATGACGGCTTTGTTTGCCACCATCTTTTTTGCATCCAGCCTCGCTTTAAGCTATGTGCACAGCAGCAAACGCGCCACAGGTATTGATTTTAGCGATGTGCAACAA
>CAUVGV010000141.1:0-6522 GCA_963551505.1 uncultured Kingella sp. | reverse complement strand
ACTTCAACCACCGCGACCCCAACCAAGGCACCTGCACCAACTCCTGCCGCTGGGATTACAAAGTCCACGACACCGAAACCGATGAAATGGGCGACGTGAAATCATTGAGCGGCTTCAATTTTCAGGCTGCCCAAGAAGAAGCCAACGCCGCCTTTGAAGGCATCAACGGGCAGCAACGCCACCCCGCCGCCAACAAAGTTTTCCTGATTGAAGAGGGCAACCGCCCCGGCGAAATGATGCCAATTATGGAAGACGAGCACGGCACTTATATTATGAATTCCAAAGACTTACGCGCGATTGAGCAAGTCGCCAAGCTCGCCGAAATCGGCGTGGACAGCCTGAAAGTGGAAGGGCGCACCAAATCGGTTTACTACGTCGCCCGCGTTGCCCAGTCCTACCGCAAAGCCATTGACGATGCCATCGCAGGTAAGCCGTTTGATTACAGCCTGCTCGCCGAACTGGAAGGGCTAGCCAATCGCGGCTACACCAGCGGCTTCTTGGAACGCCACCAAACGCAGGAATACCAAAACTATCTCTACGGGCATTCCATTGCCAAGCAAAGCCAGTTTGTCGGGCAAATCCGCGATGTAGATGCCGATGGCTGGGCAACCATAGACGTGAAAAACCGCTTTGCGCTGGGCGACACGCTGGAAATCATCCATCCGCGCGGCAATCAGCTCATCGTGTTGGAACAGATGAAGCGCAAAAATGAATTTGTGGACGTGGCGGCGGGCAATGGCATTCAGGTGCAAATCCCCAATATGCAAGGGCGGGAGAAAGCGTTGGTGGCGCGGGTGATACAGAGTGATGGCGGTATTTCGGTATCAACATCAACGGGCGGCTGCGGCGGATAAAGCCGTGTGAAAAAAAGCAGCCTGAAATTTTGTTTTTCAGGCTGCCATCGCACATCAATCGTTCCACATAAAAACATTGGGGAAACAAATGATATATAAAAAAGAAAGTTTGGATACGTTTAGAATTGAACGCCATACTGGCAATAAAAGTAATTTTTTACGTTTGCGGTTATCTGAAAAACCATGCGCCACCCAAATCAACATACTCACGCTGCCTGAAAACGAAGAAGCCACCAATCTTCACGCAGATGAAATTCTGTTTTATGTGGAAGACGGCGTTAATGGGATATATGAGCAGTTTCAAAGAAAATTTCATATTGCCGAGATTTCATTTTGCCCGTCTGACAGCCCGCCCGCCGACCTATATGCTTATCTTGCTTTTGAGTTGTTGAAATTCGTAATGCAGCAAGAAACGGAAGCAGGTTAGAAGCCAACGGCAAGACAGCCTGAAAGCGTGAAATATCGTTTTCAGGCTGCCTTTTCATCCACCCCCAAAGGCAACCTGAAAAGCGCCCCCGCCCTTTGCCCGCGCCCACCCCCTAGTATAAAATCCGCCCTTCCCTAAACCAGCCCCACCCCATTTTCAGGCTGCCTCAACCCACCCCCATCCATCCCCAAACCACCATGCCATTCCCCAAAATCCCCTCCCGCCAAGATCCCCGCTGGTCTGTTTTGCTTTTGCAACTCACCTTCCTCACCTTTGGCATCCTATTTTGGGGCTTCAACCGCAGCCCGTGGCAAATCGCCGCCATCGTTGGCACATCCGTGCTCACCGATTTAACCCTGCACACCATCCTGCGCCGCTCCACGCCGCTGTTTCCGTTGAGCGCGGCAATTACAGGCACCAGCCTTTCCATGCTCACCAATTTCGCGCATGGCATTTGGTTTGCGCTGCTGCCGCCGTTTTTCGCCATCGCGTCTAAATATTTGTTTACTGTAAACGGCAAGCATATTTACAACCCCTCGCTGTTTGGCATTGTTGCCGCGCTGATATTTGGCGGCGGCATGATAACGCCATCGCCCGCCTATCAATGGGGCGGCTCGGGCGTGGTTGCCTTTTTTGTTGCCACCGCCGCCATCATGCTGGTGCGCGTGAACATCCATCGCGCATGGCTGATTGGCTCGTTTTTGCTGTTCTACGCCGCCCAAGTGGGCTTGCGCGCCTATATTCTGCGCCATCATATCCCGGCCGAAACGCTGTTTATGGGCGCGTTTACATCGCCCGCGTTTTATCTGTTCGTGTTTTTTATGCTGCCCGACCCGCCCACGTCGCCCAGCAGCAAAAAAGGGCAAATCGGCATGGCGGCGATGATTGTGTTGGTGGATTTAGCCCTGCACAAATTCCAACAATTCTCCACCCTGTTCTACGCGGGCTTTGCCTATTTCACCCTGCGCGGCATCTATCTATTCTGGCAAACGCGCAAGCAAGCCAACTGGCGCAACGCCATCCAAACCCATTTTCAGGCTGCCTTTGCCATCGCCATCATCGGCGCAACAGGCATCGGCGCGTATAAAGCCAGCCATTCCTTTGCAGGCAGCCAAGACATCGGCTTTAAGCTGGTACAAATCCCCGCCAGCCAAAGCGGGCTAACAGGCGCGCAAGGCGATATTTTGGAGCGCACCGACCCACAAATGCGCCACGTTGCCAAATGGCTGCTTTCGGTGGGCGACGCAGGCGCAGTAGCCGATGTAAACCAAGACGGCTTGCCCGATATTTTTCTCACCCAGCCGCTTAAAGCCGAAGCCGACCGCGCCCAGTTATACATCAACAAAGGCAATTTCCAATTTGAAAAATTCCCCCTGCCGCAGCTAGACCCTAACCGCAGGCAGCCTGAAACCCACGGGCTGATTGCTTCTGCCACATGGCTGGATTTTGACAACGACGGCGACCAAGACTTGCTGCTGGGCGTAGGCTTTGGCAAAGGCATTCTGCTGCGCAACGAGTTGGCGCAAACAGGCAAACTCGGCTTCACTTCCATCGCCGAACAAGCGGGCATCGCCCCCTATCAAATCAGCACCGCCGCCAATGTGCTAGACTACAACCAAGACGGGCTGGACGACATCATCATCGGCAACGTGATGCAACGCTATCTGCCCGATTACGACACCCCGCAGCCCTACAACATTTTCAGGCTGCCTAAGCCACAATACGCAGGCGACAGGCGGATGTTTAACGTGATGCACCGCTCGTGGCACAACGCCGATAACGCCGATGAAAACTGGCTCTATCAAAATATGGGCAACGGCACATTCAGGCTCGTGCCCGCCGCCGAAAGCGGTTTGCAAGGCAAGCATTGGACGATGGCAATCGGCGCAGGCGACCTAAACGCAGACGGCTACCCCGACCTCTACATCGCCAACGACTTTGGCCCAGACGAGCTTTATATCAACCGCCAAGGCAAAGGCTTCCAAGCCATACGCGGCGCATTTGTCGGCAGCATCGGGCGCGACACCTACAAAGGCATGAACGCCACCATCGGCGATGTAACAGGCGATGGCAAGCCCGATATTCACGTTTCCAATGTGCACGAAAAACTGCAAGCCGAAGGCAGCCTACTGTGGGTAAACCAAAGCCAAGCAGGGCAAGCCGATGCCGCCATGTTCCAAGACCAAGCCGCCAAGCGCAACGCACTCAACGAACAACGCTTCGGCTGGGGCGCAACCTACGCCGACTTCAACCGCGACGGCAAGCTAGACATGGCACAAGCCAACGGCATGGCAGACGATGCCTACGACAAAAAAGAAGCCCGCTGCCCCGATTATTGGTATTGGAACGCCCAAATCGCCCTAACCAACCCCGATGTGCACGGCTACGCCGACCGCTGGGCAGACGTGCGCGGACGCTGCGTGTTTGGCAACGAAGCCAATAGGCTCTATCTCAACCAAGGCGACTACTTTATTGATGTCGCCAAACAAGCAGGCGCAGACTACACCGGCACATCGCGCGGCATGATACACGCCGATTTTGACAACGACGGCGACCCCGACCTACTGGTAACCCACATGACCGCCCCGCCCACGCTCTACCGCAACGACAGCCAAAGCGCCGCATGGCTCGGGCTGGATTTGGTGGGCAACGGCAAAACCTGCGCCCGCAACGCCTACCACAGCAAAGTCATCGCCTACCCCGCCAACCAGCCGCCTATCGCCCGCGAAGTCTATGCCAACAACGGACTGGCTGCCCAAAGCGACCGCCGCATCCTATTTGGATTAGGCAGCCTGAAAACGAGCGAAGCGAGTTTCAGCGAAGCTAAAACGAGTGCCAGCGAAGCCAAAACACAAAAAATCCGCATCCAAATCCAATGGTGTGGACACGGCAAAGCGCAAGAGATGGAATTGACAACAGGGCGTTATCATCGGGTGGAACAGCCGTAAGGTTTACAGCCATAGATTTACCACCCCGTTGTAGCGTGTGTGGCTTTGCCACGCATCGTTTAGCGAACGCCCCCCAACCCATTTTCAGGCTGCCTATGGCGCAGCAATGGTTTTTCGCCCAACGCATTACGCATTACGCTAACGGCAGCCTGAAAGCACTGTTCCGCATAGACCATAATGCACCAAAACCGTTTTCAGGCTGCCTTAACCAGCAAAATTGCACGTTTTATCTAGTTGCCGAATACCATCACCAAGCCAACAATAAATGGCGATTTGAATTTCGCACATTTGATATTTGAGGCAGCCTGAAACAGCATTTTATCAACGGCAGAAATAGTTATTTAAAGACACTATTGTTATTTTAAGGACGTTAGATTGATTATGAATAATCCACAATTTTTTTTACAAGATTATAAACCGCATACCACTCATTTATGTTTTTTCAAAATCCCATTTAATGAAATGGTGTTACGCTTTGAGCAAAGACAACAAGAGCTTGGTTTGATATGGGGGTGGGAGGTGCATCATCAAAAAATATCTGATGAATTAAGTTTGTCAGATAAAATTAAAATGCTAGAACCTTTTGCACAGAGTTATCCTAATAAATATCTTATTTTAGAGACTGCTTCTGAATGGTGTTTGTATATGGAAAATGGATATCGTGGTACAGATGTATTTAGCCAACCTAGTTATTTATCCGAAAAATTGGGGATACAGAACATCAGCTTATATCTTTCTCCAAATTTTAAGAAAGATGAATTTGGTGCAGTTATGTTTCATTGGCAAAATGGCGCCAATAAAATTTCAGAATATGAAGTAGAAAGTAGAACGATTATGGTGCATAAAGAAACCAGTAAAACAACTTTTGAGCAAAGTGGGAAACCTTTTGTATTTGAGGATTTAGCTAGTTATGAAAAAAGAATCAAAAAGGAGCGATTAACGGTTGATATGGTTGCTGAATATTGCAAACATTTTAATATTGATTTGTTTAACTTGGATTTTTATAAAGGACGTGCAGCATTATTTACAACCCATAAAAAATAGAGGCTTCAACAAAGTATTTAATTATTCAGGCAGCCTAAAAAGCCAAAATCCCCTTTTCAGGCTGCCCTTATCTCCCACCCAAGCCCCACCATGAACACCCAAGAACACCGCCCCCACCTGCGCTTCTGTCTCGCCACCCTCGCCCTTGCCCCCATCCTGTTCACCGCGCTGCACGACCTAATCGCCCTGCTGCTCAACCACCCCCGCGCCATTCTCTACACCACCCAACACCAACAACGCCAATGGCTCGCATGGGACGAACAATTCCTTTTCGCCCTGTTTATCATCTATCTGCTCAACGCCATCATCGCCTTTATTCTCGCCCGCGCCGCCCAGCAAAAAATGATGCGCCGCCAAATCCACTACGCTCTCTACCTCGCAGGCAGCGGCACACTCCTAGCATGGCTGTTTGGCGCAGCCCTTGCCGCCGCCACAGGGCTGGGCGCACGCGCCGCCAACGGCGCATGGCTGCTCATCTACGCCGCCACTATCCTAATCATCGCGCTGACCACCCTGCCCAAACAACTCACCCGCGCCCCCGTGCAAACCATCACCTTCCATAAAAACATCCGCCGCAAGCCCAAATGATTTTCAGGCTGCCTCAATGGGGCAGCGGCTCATTGCCAATAAGCATCTAACCTGTCTTCAAGCTGCTTAATCCATCACAAACGTTTGATGCTGCTGCCTCTCCCCTACGTCCAGCCGAACGCAGCATCCTTTTTTCGGGAAAAAGCGTGCGCTTGTTCGACGACGCGCAAAGCGCGGCTAGTTCGCACGCGCCGAAAAAAGGATGCGAAGTGAGGGAAGTCTGCGAAGCAGACCTGCACGTCGGGGGCGCCTTTCTTTCGCTAGAACCTGTATTCGTTATCTGCGCGAGCGGATTTTGTATTCAGTGGATACGAATACAAGGCGGCAAGACAAGTTAATAGTGGTTCTATTAACTTGGCTTGCCAACGCAGTAGGCGTGTTCAATGAATGCAAAAGCAGCCGTGTAGATAGCGAATGCAGGTTCTCGTTCTTTGGCGAAGCAAAGAAAGTAAGTCGCCCGCGCCACGATAAGGCGCAAAGGTAAACGCATCAGAAACATCAAACGAAGCACGGCTAATGCCATTGGAACTTCGCTGAACTTTATTTCAGGCTGCCTAACCCCAAAAGCAGCCTGAAAACATCACCCCACCCCCCAACCATGCCCACACTCCCCACCCTACTCGCCCCCGCCCACACCACCTACCAAACCGCCCTGCACCAC
>CAUVGV010000140.1:0-6607 GCA_963551505.1 uncultured Kingella sp. | reverse complement strand
GCCGCCATCAATCACCAAATCCACCGCGTGTTCCAAACGGTCGCGGATTTCATACGGGTCGGTCAGCGGCTCATTATCCTCAGGCAGCATCAGCGTGCTGCTCAACATCGGCTCGCCCAGCTCGCGCAACAGCGCCAGCGCAATCGCATTATCAGGCACGCGCAGCCCAATCGTTTTGCGCTTTGGATGCAGCGTGCGATTGGGCACTTCCTTGGTCGCCTGCAAAATAAACGTGTAGCTGCCAGGGGTCGCCGCTTTCAGTTGGCGAAACTGGCTATTGTCCACCTTGGCATAAGTGCCCAAATCGCTTAAATCCGCGCACATCAGCGTTAAATGATGCTTCAAATCAATCTTGCGAATCGCCAAAATTCGCTCCATCGCCGTCTTATCGCCCAGCGCGCAGCCAATCGCGTAACACGAATCGGTGGGATACACAATCACCCCGCCCTTGCGAACAATCTCCACCGCCTGTTTAATCAACCGCTCTTGCGGGTTTTCGGGATGGATAGCAAAAAATTGAGACATGGTTTATTCCTTAAAAAAAGGTTTTCAGGCTGCCTACTTACCGAGGCAGCCTGAAAATTATCCTAAATACTATTTCGTTGTTTTCAAATAATGTTCCAAAATCGCCAGCGCATACTGCACCGCCTGTTCGCGCACCATTTTGCGGTCGCCCTTAAAATGATACTGCTTCGCCCAAATGCGCTGCTTGGTAGCAAAGCCAAACCACACCGTGCCCACAGGCTTATCCGCCGTGCCACCATCGGGGCCCGCAATGCCCGAAATGCTCAACGCATAATCGCTTTTCGCCGCAATCAACGCACCCAACGCCATCTCGCGCACCACCTCCTCGCTCACCGCACCATAATGCCGCAGCGTATCGCTGTTCACATTCACCAACTGCTCCTTGGCTTGGTTGGAATAAGTGATATACGCGCGCTCAAAAAACGCCGAGCTGCCCGCGATGCTGGTCAATTCCGCCGCCAACAGCCCGCCTGTGCACGATTCGGCACAGGTAACTTTTTGTTTACGCGCAATCAATTCAGATGCGATGTATTCAAGTCGTGTCATGATGTTCTCGGTTCGCAACGCAGTTTTCAGGCTGCCTGCCGTATGGCAGAATCGCCATCAAAACTGCACACAATCATTTTAAAATCAATATCATGCGGGATAACTTCGCCCCGCATCCCTTCTTGGCTCACCTGCACAAAGCGAATATGCGTGAAATATTTATTCGCCGACACTTCGGGCAACGCCCCCAAACTTTGCGGAATGGCAATCGTGAGCAAATGAATATTCTGCTCCATTTTGCTGTGCTCATAATGCCCCGCCTGCGCATGGCATTGCACAACAATTTGATTGCTGCGCAAAATTTCCAGCAGCAAATGCACCGCGTGATACGTTGGCATCATAAATTCGCTCCAACGCTGCAAATCCTGCCTGCGCTTTTGCGCATCCACCTTTTGCCAAAAATAATAACTCGGCAGCTCAACAGGCGTTGTTCCCCCCGCCACCAACATCCGCTGCTTGACCGCCATCAGCCATTCATTCTCACGAATATGCTGCCCAAATTTCTGCTGCACTTCCTGCAAATTCTGCGCCGTTTGGTTCAACCGCTCCAACATCGGCGCATCATTTTGATACTTCTCACTTTGCCGCTGGCGTTCCAACTCCTGCAAAATATCCAACTTCAATTCCGCACGCGACGAGCTTTCCATAATCTCAAACAACGTGCTCAACGCAATATGGTGCGACCATTTATCATCGCCAGAGGTGGCATGGTTGAAGCGGTTGAACAAATGCTCAATGCGAATCAAGCTGCGAACGCGCTCGGTCAATGGGTGGTCAAAATTCAACATCTATATGATTTTCCTTGTGTTTCACTGGCAAAACATCGTTTCAGGCTGCCTGAAACAACGCTAAATACGCGCGATGCTGCCGCTCAACCGCCTGCCGTAAATCCTGCAAACTGCCCGTATTGGCAATCACATCATCCGCAACACGCAAACGTGCCTCATCACTCGCTTGGGTAGCCATAATGGCGCGAACAGCCGCTTCTGTCAAACCATTGCGCGCCATCACACGCTGCACGCGAATCGGCTCAGGGCAAGTAACCAGCAAAATCCGTTTCACAAGCGATTGAAAAATAGGATGTTCCACCAAAGTAGGAATTTCCACCACACCATAGGCAGCCTGAAAATCTTTTTGCTGCCGCTCAATCTCGGCAAAAATCAACGGATGCAAAATCGCTTCCAATTTCGCCTTTTCCCGCTTATCCGCAAACACCCGTTCGCGCATATACGCACGATTGAGGCAGCTTGAAACGGTCAGCGCCGCATCACCAAACTGCTGCCGAATCTGCTGCAATGCCACGCTGCCCGCCGTTTGCGTCAGCTGCCGCGAAATTGCATCCGCATCAATTCGCGGCACGCCCAAAGCAGAAAAATCGGCAGCGACTTGACTCTTGCCACTACCGATTCCACCTGTTAGTCCAATCCAAACAGTCATTTTAAAAGCCTGATTTCATCAGCCACCAGCGCACGAAATCGCCCACCGAGCCGTGAAATAAAAACACCAACCAACCTGCGATTGCCAAGCATGGGCCAAACGCCATTGGCGTATTTCGTGCAATGCGTTTTACCAAAAACGCTGCGATGCCCACAACCGAAGCGGTCAGCAGAGTAATCGGTATCACAGCAACGCCCAACCACGCTCCAATCGCCGCCAGCAATTTGAAATCGCCATAGCCCATGCCCTCTTTGCCTGTGAGTAGCTTAAATACCCAGTACAACGTCCACAGGCTCATATAGCCCACCATTGCACCGATAACTACTTGTTCCAATGGCACAAAACCTGTTTTCAAGTTAAACAGCAAACCGAACCATATCAATGGCAAGGTCAGCTCGTCAGGCAATAATTGCGTATCCGCATCAATAAACGTCATCGCAATCACATATGCTGTAAACACACACGCACCAATGGTTTCTAGCGAATAGCCATATTGCCATGCCATCAACCCAAATAACGCACCCGTTAACAATTCCACCAAGGGATAGCGCATACTAATCGGCGTATGACAAGAATAGCATTTACCACGCAAAATCAACCAACTAATCACAGGAATATTCTGCCAAGGCTTAACGCCCACACCGCAATTTCCGCAGCGCGATGGCGGCGTGATTAAGTTGAAAGTAGGCTGTTCAATGGCTTCCAGTTCCAAATGTTCTCTCGCTGCCCGTGTCCACCTATTATTCAGCCACACGGGCAAGCGATAAATGACTACATTCAGAAAGCTGCCAACCAATAAACCAAAGATGACAGCAAAGATAATAATAATATCCAAGGCTTATTCCTTAACCTAAGGCATCGCCCATGCTGAATAATGGTAGATACATCGCAACCAAAATCACACCTACAATACTACCTAATACAACCATAATGATGGGTTCCATTAAAGAGGAAAGCGTTGCAACTGCTGTATCCACCTCATCTTCATAAAACTCAGCCACTTTATTTAGCATATCATCCAATGCACCTGATTCTTCACCAATGGAGGTCATTTGCACCACCATATTAGGAAAAATGCCTGATGCTTGCATACCTGATGTGAGCGAAATACCTTGATTCACTTTACTGCGAATTTCGTAAGTAGCTTCTTCGTAGATAATATTGCCTGATGCGCCTGCAACAGAATCCAACACTTCCACCAACGGCACACCCGCAGTAAACAGAGTTGCCGTTGTACGCGCCCATCTTGCAACTGTTGCTTTACGCACAATTTCACCAAAAATAGGCATTTTTAGTAACCAAGCATCCACTTTTTTCTGGAATGCAGGCGAACGTTTATGATATTGCGTTAAGGCAAAAACCACACCAATCAAAGCAGGAATCACAATCCAGCCTTGTGAAACAAAGAAATCCGAAATATTCATCATCCATTGTGTCAAACCAGGTAGTTCTACACCCAGACCATCATAGATTTTCTTAAATGATGGCAATACAAACATCATCATAATAATGATGAGCACAATCGCCACCACAATCACAGCAATCGGATAAGTAAGCGCACTTTTTACTTTTTTCTTAATAGCCTGTGTTTTTTCCATATAGGTTGCCAGCTTATCTAGCAAACCTTCCAATACACCACCCGCTTCGCCAGCAGCAACCAAGTTACAATAAAATTTATCAAAATATTTAGGATGTTGTGAAAAAGAGCTTGCCAAAGAATTACCTTGTTCAACGCTATTTTTTACATCCAGCAACAAATTGGTCATTGCTGCATTAGAATGACCTTTCGCCACAATATCAAATGCTTGCATCAGTGGCAAACCCGCTTTCATCATAGTAGATAACTGACGTGTGAACACCGTAATATCCGCAGAAGTAATTTTCTTCTGGCGTTGTTTTTTCATTTTTGTCAGTTGAATGATTTTGATTTGGCGGCGCGCTAACTTCTGACGTGCCTCATCTTCTGTTTTTGCAACGACTTCACCGCGTACAATCGAATCACTTTGCAGGCTTTTGCCTTCAAATTGATAGCGATTGCCTTTTTCTACCTTCTTAACATTTGCAGCAGACTTTTTTGCCACCACTTTTTTTGGGGCTGCTTTTCTAGCAGGTTTTGCTAAGGATGCCATAATAATTCCTTTAATTTAGTTAATTATTCATTCGTTGTTGCAATTACTTCCTCCAACGAAGTAATACCTTGCATAACTTTCAATAACCCGGAACGGCGCAAATCCACCAATCCTTCTTCGTAAGCAATATTGGCAATATCCACTTCCGTACCACCTTTCATGATGACTGCTTTCATTTTTTCGGTCATGGGCATCACTTCATACAAGCCAGCACGCCCTTTATAGCCCTTGCCTTTGCAAGCATCGCAACCAACAGGGCGATACATCGTCCATTCTTTTGCCAAATCTTCTTCCGTGAAGCCTACATCCAATAATGCTTCTTTGGGTGGGCGTTCCATTGGTTGTTTGCAAGCCACGCATAAACGACGTGCCAAGCGTTGCGCCATAATCAAGTTTACCGCACTGGCAATATTAAATGGTGCTACGCCCATATTGAGCATACGAGACAATGTTGCGGGAGCGTTATTGGTATGCAAGGTTGAAAACACCATATGCCCCGTTTGCGCCGCTTTAATCGCAATATCCGCTGTTCCTAAATCACGAATCTCACCAATCATAATTACGTCTGGGTCTTGCCGCAAGAACGCTTTTAGTGCCGCTTCAAACGTTAAGCCTTGCTTGTCGTTCACGTTTACTTGGTTAATCCCCGGTAAGTTAATCTCCGCAGGGTCTTCTGCGGTAGAAATATTGATGTCTTCGGTGTTGAGAATATTTAAACAAGTATAGAGCGACACCGTTTTACCTGAACCTGTTGGCCCTGTTACCAGTACCATGCCATATGGACGATTGATGGCTTCCAAAATCAGCTCTTTTTGGAAATCTTCAAAACCCAGTTGGTCAATATTCAGGCTGGCTGCGTCTGAATTCAAAATACGCATCACCCCTTTTTCGCCAAACAAACAAGGCATGGTGTTCACACGAAAGTCAATGGCTTTGGCGTTTTTGGAAAATTGCAACTGGATACGACCATCTTGCGGAACACGCTTTTCGGAAATATCCATTTTTGCCATCACCTTAATCCGCGATGCCAACTGGTTGCGCACAGAAAGCGGGGGTTGCACCACTTCACGCAACTGACCATCGGTACGGAAGCGAACGCGTGCCATAAATTCATAAAATTCAAAGTGAATATCGGATGCGCCCGATTGAACCGCATCGGACAGAATTTTTTGAATGAAACGCGCAACAGGTCCATCTTCTTCTTCTACACCATCCACAATCATGGCGGGGGCTTGCCCGCTTTCTAGCTGCGTAGCGGCAACGTCCATTTCTTTTAGCAATTCGTTGTTGCTTTGACCAAACCAGTCCAACACATTGGTTAATTGGTCATCGCGCACCACCACCAGCTCAACTTGCAAGCCTGATGCAAACGCCAGTTTTTGCACATTTTGGATTTGTGTGGGGTCGGAAACGCCCACATACAAAGAACGTCCGCGCTTCAACAATGGGATGCAACGAAATTCTTTCATTTGTTCCGATGTCATCACGTCTTTAATTACACGGCTGCGCGGATAGTAATTCAAATCCAAAACAGGGTAATTGAACAAGCGGGCGCATAATTCTGCCAACGATTCTGGCGTAATAACTTTGTCGCTAAAAAGCAGGGGCATCACGGGTTTTTCTGCTTTAACGACTGCTTGATATTTTTCAATATTCTCTTGTGGAACAAGTTTTTGCTGTACCAAAATACGCAACAAACCAATACTCATACTGCTTCCTGTTTATTCTTTATGCTTGATTAGGCAGCCTGAAAACCTCGGGCTGCCTTGCGCATTAAACTGTCAAATTTCTCGGGCAATTATACCAAATCTCGCTTTAAGTGTTGCTTTATCTTATCAAATGTAAAGTTTTTTGGGGAAAAGCGTTTTATTTGTGCGACAAATGAAAAAAAGCAGCTAAATTTAGCTGCTTTTTTATTTGGTGCCGGCGGCAGGAATCGAACTCGCGACCCCCTGATTACAAGTCAGGTG
>CAUVGV010000139.1:0-6645 GCA_963551505.1 uncultured Kingella sp. | reverse complement strand
CTGTGCGTGGATTGGCAATGGTTAATGGTGCGTGGCAGAGCCACACATCCTACGTGGATAAAACCTAAGAGGCAGCCTAAAAATAGGTGGGCAATGGTTTTTTAGGCTGCCTTTGGGTTTGATGATGGGCTAGATATGGCGGGCGGTGCAGTAGGCGGGGGTGTCGCTGATGGGACTGATTTCGCTGATGACCATGCGGATGGTGAGTTGGTCGTTTTTCAGTTGCAGGGTGCGGGGGCTGCCGTTGGGGTTTGTGGTGCGGCTGATGTTCCAGCCGAGCTGGTTCAGGCTGCCGTCTGCTTCGGTGCTGTGGGGATGGTTGGGGAGGTAGCCGCCGGTTGCCCATGTGTGCAGGTATTGGATGGGGATTTGGTAGCCGAGCAGTTGTTGGCTCAGTTGCTCGGGGGTGGCGGCTTGGTAGGTCTTGCCGTTGGCGTCGGTGGCGATGACGCCTTGGGGGTCTTGGCAGAGCTGCCCGATGGTGTTGCCGAGGGGGGTGTTGATGTTGATGGTTTCTACGGCGGGGGTGCGCGTCCAGTCGAAGTTGCCGTAGCTGCCTTTGTCGTTTTGTTTGACGCTGAGCCGTCCTGTGGCGGTGAAGTTTTGGGTTTGTTTGGCGGGCTGCCATTGGGAGGGGGGAGGGGGGCCGGGGCCGGCGGTGAGCAGGAGGGCTAGGGCGCGGGGGGCGAGGGTTTTGATGGTGTTCATGGTGGGGCTTTTTGGGATGAGGCAGCCTGAAATGGGGTTTTCAGGCTGCCTTTGGGGTTGAATGTGGTTGAACGGCTTTTCAGGCTGCCTTTGGGGTGATGCAACGCATTCCAGTAGGCAGCCTGAAAATCTACAACCAATGGAGTGTTGGTGGTTTGCCGACATTTAGCCAGCCAACTGATGCTGTGTAATCAGTCATGTGGCGATGAGCCGTTGCCGTTTCATTTTGGATTTCAGGCTACCTTTGGGTGTGCTGCGATGCGCCTAGTAGGCAGCCTGAAAACTATTTCTCAAAGCTGATATTAAATTCTTTAAGGATTTTTTGCAGCGAGGGGTTGTCGGCTTCTTTTTGCCAACTGGCTTGCCAGATTTTTTTGGCTTGGTGGTGTTTGCCAAGCTGCCAGAGGGTTGCGCCGAGGTGTGCGCCGATTTCGGCATCTTTGTCTTGCTCATAGGCTTGGGCAAGGATGGCTTGGGCTTTTGGGTATTCGGCGTTTTGGTAGTATGCCCAGCCCATGCTGTCGGCGATTTGGGGGTTGTTGGGTTCTTTTTTGTAGGCGGCGCTGATGAGTTCTAGGGCTTCGGGCAGGTGTTCTTTGCCCATGTCTAGCAGGTTGTAGCCGAGGGCGTTTTGCCCTTGTGCACTATCGGGGTTGTGGGTGAGGTAGGTGCGGAAGTCGGCAATGGCTTTTTCAGGCTGCCTCAGTTTATCGGCATACAGCAAGCCGCGTTGATAGATAAGCGATGAGCGTTCAACGGCGTAGGTGGGGCTGGATTTTTGCTTGTCTATTTGCGCAAGCTGTTGATTGATTTGGGCGAGGGCTTGCTCGGGTGGCAGCGATTGGGTGAGGATGTAGGCGTATAGCGCGCTGATTTCTTGGCGCGTAAACACGGGGTTTTTGCTGCTGTTTTGGCTGTCTAGCGCGGCTTTGGCGTGTTGCAGGGCAACCGTCCAATTTTTTTGCTCGCTGGCTAGGCTGGCAAGCAGAGTTTCGCGGTCGGTGATGTTGTCGCTGGAATCAATTTTTTGCGCCCATTGAATGGCTTGGTCGTATTCTTTGTTGCTGGCGTAAAGCAGGGCAAGCGACATGGCGGCTTGGTATTTTTGCTCGGATGTGCCGATTTGATAGGCTTTGGTGAAGTTGAGCGCGGTTTCGTTGATTTTTTTTGGATTGCGTTTGCTCGCTAGTTTGGCAGCCTGAAAATAGAGTTCGGCTTTGGGGTCTTTTTCTATCAGTTTGTCTAGCTTGCGCTCGGCTTTGCGGTAGTCGCCGTTGTGAATCAGGCTTTCAATTTCAAGCTGTTGCCACACGGGCGATAGGCTGGTGAGGTCGGTTTTTTCAAAGAATTTGGTCAGGATTTTGGGATGGTTTTGCACGATGACTTGCAGCGTGAGCTGGGTGGGCGGGGAGATTTCGGCATCGTGCTTGGCAAGGCGTTGCAGCGCGTTAATCACAATGGCTTCGTCGCCGCTGTTAAAGAAAATATCGGCAACGGCGGCTTCGGGCAAGTCGGGGTATTGCAAGGCAGCTTCGTGTACCACGGTTTTGCCTTGCATCAGCAAGTCGTTTTTGGAGAGCGCGGCTTGGGCAAGCAGCAGGAAGGCGCGGCTGCGTTGCGCTTCATCGGCGCTGGCTAGGGTTTCTTTGAGCGTGCCCACAATGGTGGCGGTGTCGCCCAGCGCAAGGGCGCGCACCCATGCAAGGCGTTTTTGCGCTGCGCTGGGGTTGGGCTCAATTTTGCGCCATTCTTGGTAGATGGCTTCGGCGATGGGGTAATTATGCGTTTCGATGGCGATGTCCATGGCGCGTTCGGCGACATCGGAGCTTTTGGTTTGGTTGAGCGTGTAAATGTATAAACCGAGGGCGGATTTCACATCGCCTTTGGTAAGCGCCATTTCGGCGGAGGATAGGGCAAACAGGTTTTGGCTGCGCTTGCTGATTTGCATCAGGCGTTGGTCTTCTTGGGCGCGTTCTGCTTTGCTCATTTTGTATTTTTGCGCGGGGCGGTAGATGCGGCCGATGTTGGTGGGCGCGGCGTTGAGGTTGCCTGCAAAAGCGAAAGCGAGGGCAAGGGCGATGAGGGTTTGAGTGGTGCGTTGCATATTGTTCTCTTGTTGGCTTGGGATAACGGGCAGCGGGCAAACGTGCTGCGGTTTCATTTGAAAGGGCGTAACTTTATCATTGTTTGCAAGATGGGGGAAAGGGCAGGGCGGCTCACTGGGCTTTTCAGGCTGCCTATTGCCAGCGCAGAGGCAGCCTGAAAAGCCCTAAAATCCCCACCATCGCCACCATATCTATTACAATCCCCGCTTTCTCCCCAAATAAGAGGCGTTATCATGCCCATTATTCAATCCCTGCTGGATACCGATTTATATAAATTCACCATGCTGCAAGTGGTGTTGCACCGTTTCCCCCAAGCGCACGGCGTGTATGAATTCCGCTGCCGCAACAAAGAAACCGTTTATCCGCTTGCCGACATCATCCCCGAGCTGGAACAGGAACTCAACGCCCTGTGCGAACTGCGCCTGAGCCAAGACGAGCTGGGCTACCTGCGCGGTTTGCGTTTCATCAAATCCGATTTTCTGGATTATTTGGAGCTGTTTCAGCTCAAACGCCGCTTCGTGCAAATTTGGGGCGACGAGCAAGGGCGGCTCAACATCCGCATCGAAGGCCCCGTTATCCAAGCGATGTTTTTTGAGATTTACATCTTGGCGATTGTGAACGAGCTGTATTTCCGCCGCTTGGAAACCCCCGCCGTGCTGGCGGAGGGCGAACGCCGCCTGCAAGAAAAGGTCGCCTTGCTCCAACAATACGACGCATTGCAGCAGCCTAACACGCCGCCGTTTTTGGTGTTTGATTTTGGCACGCGCCGCCGCTACAACCTTGCATGGCAACGCCATGTGATACAAGCCTTTATTCAGGCTGCCCCCGATGTGGTGCGCGGCACCAGTAATGTTTATCTTGCCAGAGAACTCGGCATCACCCCCATCGGCACAATGGCGCACGAATTCTTGCAAGCCTTTCAAGCGCTGGATGTGCGCTTGCGCGATTTCCAAAAAGCCGCGCTGGACGCATGGGTGCACGAATACCGCGGCGACCTCGGCATCGCGCTCACCGATGTGGTGGGCATGGATGCCTTTTTGCGCGATTTTGACCTCTATTTCGCCAAACTGTTTGACGGCCTGCGCCACGACAGCGGCGACCCCTATGTGTGGGGCGACAAAGCCTACGCGCACTACCAAAAACTCAAAATTGACAGCCGCACCAAAATGCTCACATTCAGCGACGGGCTGGATTTGGAACGCGCGTGGGACTTGCACCAATACTTCAAAGGGCGCTTTAAAACCAGCTTCGGCATCGGCACCAACCTGACCAACGACATGGGGCACGAGCCGCTGAACATCGTATTGAAGCTGGTGGAATGCAACGGGCAATCGGTTGCCAAACTGTCCGATAGCCCTGGTAAAACGCTTACGCAGAACAACACGTTTCTTGCGTATTTGCGCCAAGTGTTTGATGTGAAAGACGAGTGAGGCAGCCTGAAAACGGAGGAATTTATTTTTAGGCTGCCGATATGGGTTATGCCAACAGCCATCCTAAATAGGTTTTCAGGCTGCCTATCGCAAGTAGTAGGCAGCCTGAAAAGCCAATATAAAACGACAACGGTTCATCGCCAAAAACAATGCTTCAATACTTCAAGGCAGCCTGAAAATGGGTTTGGCATCGTTGAAACACGCTTCACTTACTTTCAGGCTGCCTTACGCTGCTCAAACCAATCCAACAATCATCCACAAAATATTTTCAGACTGCCTCACCGCATAGAGGCAGCCTGAAAAGCAAAATGGAGCAGTAACAGTTCATCCAAAATAAACTTTCAGGCTGCCTATCACGCAACAGGCAGCCTGAAAACCATCCAGTCAATCCATCATAACAGCATCTTCGCAAGTGCCAGCTCAAACACCAAGCTAAACGCCAAGCTCAGCAAGCCTGGAATCATAAAGCTGTGATTGAAAATAAATTTACCAATTTTGGTTGTGCCCGTGGTATCAAAGTCAATCGCCGCAATAATCGGGCCATAGTTGGGCACAAAGAAATAGCCGTTCACCGCCACAAACGTGCCAATAATAATCGGCGCAGGCACGCCCAGCTTAATCGCGATGGGAAACAGCGTCGCCACCGTTGCCCCTTGGCTGTTCACCAACACCGAAAACACAAACAACGCTAAAGCAAACGTCCACGGTGCAGTGTTCACCAAGCCAGAAACCGTGTCTTTCAGCATCGCCATGTGCGCGTGCATCAGCGTGTCGCCCAACCAAGCAATGCCCAAAATCGCAATCACCGCGCGCATCCCCGCATGGAACACCGAGCCTTTGGTAACCGCATGGTTATCAGGTTTGCAAAACCACAAAATCAACGCACCCGCCGAGAGCATCACAATTTCAATCGTATGCGCCATGCCCAGCGGTTTCATCGTGCCGGAATCATCCGCAAAAGCGGGGCGCAACGACGGCATCATCCCCATCACCACCACCAGCAGCGAAGCCGCCAAGAAAATGCCCAGCGACAATTTTGCATTTTTGCCCACCACAATCTTGTCGTCCGTATCCGTTTCCGCTGCCGCAAATTCCGCCGCGTATTCAGGGTCTTGCAAACGGCGTTGGTATTCAGGGTCGTCTTTCAATTCCTTGCCCAGCTTGTTCACAATCACACACGCCAAACCAATCCCCAAAATGGTAGAAGGCACAGTAACCATCAACACATCGCCCAAATGAATCCCCTGCGGCTCCAAATACGCCACCGTTGCTACCACCGCCGCCGCAATCGGGCTGGCGATAATCGCAAATTGCGACGCAATCACCGCCATCGACAGCGGACGCTCAGGGCGAATGCCATTGCGGCGGCTCACTTCCGCAATCACAGGCAGCACCGAATACGCCACATGCCCCGTGCCCGCCATCACGGTAAACAAATAAGTAACCATCGGCGCGATAAAGGTAATGTGCTTTGGATTGCGGCGCAAAATGCGCGTCGCCACTTTAATCATATAATCCAAACCGCCCGATGCCTGCATCGCCGCCGCCGCAGACACCACCGCCATAATCATCAGCATCACATCAATCGGCGGGCTGGTGGGCTGCAAACCAAAGCCAAACGTAAGCACCGCCAAGCCCAAGCCGCCGAACACGCCCAAGCCAATGCCACCCACTTGCGCGCCCACCAAAATACACAGCAACACAATCGCAAATTGAATCGCGAACAACATAATAACCCACTCCGATTTGTAAACAAACGATAACGCATTTTAACACTTATTCGCAGTTTGAAAAGCACAAACCCAGCCAAGGCAGCCTGAAACCGCATTCCATATAGCGCGCCCAAACACTATTTCGCAAATAACCAAAAGCAATCCCCCTTGAAATCCCATCCACAAAGCTTTATCTTTGCAGCCTTAACCACCCCGAATAAGGAAAACAAAATGAGCGACAAAATTGTCTATGTAACCGATGCCACCTTTGAAGCCGAAGTGTTGCAATCATCCCTCCCTGTGCTGCTGGATTTTTGGGCACCTTGGTGCGGGCCTTGCAAAATGATTGCCCCCATTCTTGACCAGCTTGCCGAAGAATATGACGGCAAAGTGAAAATTGCCAAAATGAATGTGGATGAAAACCAAGCTGTGCCCGCCCAGTTTGGCATTCGCGGCATCCCCACCATGATTATCTTTAAAGACGGCAAAAACGTTGCCAACAAAGTGGGCGCATTAGCCAAACCTCAGCTTGAAGCATTCTTAAACGCATCACTGGCGTAACACAACAAAAACCGAAACACACACATCAACATAAAAGGCAGCCTGAAAACGCTATTTCACGTTTTCAGGCTGCCTCTTTAATTACGAGCAGAACAGGGCACGCCAACCGCCCACAAAAAAACCGCGCCC
>CAUVGV010000138.1:0-6666 GCA_963551505.1 uncultured Kingella sp. | reverse complement strand
CGGGTAGGGGTAAACATCATTTTGCTTGTCTCGTTGATAAAAATTAGGCGGTATTTTGCCGCCATTGGGTTGAAAAATAGGCTTGTTGCCGAGTGTGGCGGATTGTAGCCGTTTCTTTACATGGCGTTCAATATTGTAAAAAGGCGTTGGGAATACAAACAAGGCAGCCTGAAAACAGGAAAACTTGTTTTCAGGCTGCCTCACTATCTATCCGCGCAATTCAATCACGCACCATAAACAGGATTTTTTGCGCACAAGGCTTGGGCTTTAGCTGCCACGGCTGCCAAGTTGGCTTCATCGTTGGGATTGTCCAATACGTCTGCCACCAAGTTTGCCAGCTCGCGGGCATCGGCTTCGGTGAAGCCGCGTGTGGTAATCGCCGCCGCGCCCACGCGAATGCCGCTGGTTACAAAGGGTTTTTCGGGGTCGTTGGGGATGGCGTTTTTGTTGATGGTGATGTGCGCCTTGCCCAAGGCTTCTTCGGCGGCTTTGCCGGTGATGTTTTTGGGGCGCAAATCTACCAAGAAAACATGGCTTTCGGTGCGACCTGACACGATGCGCAAGCCGCGTTTCACCAATTCTTCCGCCATCGCTTGCGCGTTGATTTTCACTTGTTTGGCGTATTGTTTGAACTCGGGTTCTAACGCTTCTTTAAACGCCACGGCTTTGGCGGCGATAACGTGCATCAATGGCCCGCCTTGCAGGCTGGGGAAAATGGCGGAGTTCAGGGCTTTTTCGTGGGTGTTGTCGCGGCACAGGATTACGCCGCCGCGTGGGCCGCGCAGGGTTTTGTGGGTGGTGGTGGTAACGAAATCGGCAAAGGGCACGGGGTTGGGGTATTCGCCGCCTGCCACCTAGCCTGCGTAGTGCGCCATGTCTACGAATAAATACGCGCCTACTTTGTCGGCAATTTCGCGGAATTTTGCCCAGTCAATTTGCAGGGCGTAGGCGGATGCGCCTGCTACGATCATTTTGGGCTTGTGTTCCAGTGCAAGGCGTTCTACTTCGGCGTAGTCCAACACTTCGTTTTCGTCCAAGCCGTAGGTGATGGCGTTGTAGAGCTTGCCTGAAATGTTCACGCTTGCGCCGTGGGTTAAGTGTCCGCCGTGGGCGAGGCTCATGCCGAGAATGGTGTCGCCGGGTTTGAGCACGCTGGCGTAAACGGCTTGGTTGGCTTGGCTGCCTGAATGGGGTTGCACGTTTACATATTCTGCGCCAAAGAGTTTTTTGGCGCGGTCAATGGCAAGCTGCTCGGCAACGTCCACGTGTTCGCAGCCGCCGTAGTAGCGTTTGCCGGGATAGCCTTCGGCGTATTTGTTGGTGAGTTGGCTGCCTTGCGCTTCCATTACGGCGCAGCTGACGTAGTTTTCGGAGGCGATGAGCTCTATGTGGTCTTGCTGGCGTTGGTTTTCGGCTTCAATGGCGGCTTGCAGTTCGGGGTCGTATTTGGCGATGGTGAGGCTTTTGGAGTACATGGATGCGTCCTTTGCTTGGGTTGGGGAATGAAAGGTGGGGATTGTAACGTAAATTTTTATTAAGGGCAGCCTGAAACGTGGGTTTGGTGTTGAGGCAGCCTGAAAATGGGGGGGGTTAAATAACGGGGTTACTCGTTTTCAGGCTGCCTTTATGGGATGCCGATGGTTTGCTGATGTTTTGTGAACAAGCACAGTGCGATTTTATGTGTTGCTTGGTAATCTACCATCGCTGTGTTATTTGAATTTTCAGGCTGCCTTTGCACAATCTATAAGGCAGCCTGAAATCTAAAGAGTGGCGACGGCTCGTTGCTAATTGGTTGTTTCAACATGGTTCTATTGGTTAGCAAGATGTCGGCAAGCCGCCGATGCGCTATTGGTTGCAGGTTTTACAAAGGTTTTCAGGCTGCCTATAAATCAATGATTTCTATGCCGAGCTGGGGCATCAGGTGGTAGAGGTGGGCGTAGCTGGGGCGGTGGAACAGTTCGTCTTGGGGGCGGATGCTGTGGATGTGGACGTTAGGAAATTGGCTGACGTTGAGGGCGGCGGTGCTGATTAGGTGGTAGATGTGGATGGGAGTGTGGGAGTGGTGTTGGATGTGTTGCAGTAGCCAGTCTTCAAAGATGAGGGGGGTGTGGATGTAGTTGAGGTGTGGGATGGGGTGGTGTTCGCGGGGGTGGGGGAAGTAGTGGCTGATGGGGAAGCGGGCGGTGATGCGTTGCATCAGGGCGATATTGCGCTGGGCTTGGGGGTAGAGGGGTTGCCCGAGTAGGATGTGGAGGGGGGCGGGGTTGTCGTTTTGGCTGCGCAAAAACGCGCTGTGTTCGTTTTCAGGCTGCGTTTGCCAGAGTTGTAGGGGGATGGTGGGGCTGACGATGTTGGGGAGGTTGGGATAGAGGGTGTGGTGTTGGCGGCTGAGTTGGCGCAGGCTTTGGGTGGTGTGGTGGATGCGGTGTAGGGTGTTGAGGATGCGGCGTTGTAGGCTGGGGGTGGGGGTTTGGTAGAGGATGCTTTGGGGGTAGAGGTTGCCTGTGCCATCGTCGAAGGTTTCTAGTTGGTCAAATTGGAGGTGGCTGGCGGGGTATTGGACGTAGGGGTTGTCTATGCTGGCGGCGTAGAGGGTGTGGTAGTGGGTGTCTAGCCCGTTGAGCAGGCGGTGGAGGGTGAGTTCGCGCTGCCATTTGCTTGCGGGGATGAGGTGGTAGCGGCTGCGGCGGCATTGGGCGGCGGTTTGTTGGTAGTAGTGTTGGAATTTGGGGTTGTGGGCTTCGGGGTAGCAGACCATGAGGAGGTCGGCGGGCTGGGCGGTTTGGCGGATGAGGGCTTGGGCGATAAGGGCTTGCAGGGGGGTGAGGCAGATGAAGAGGTTGGGCATGGTGTGGTGGGGCTTAAATGTGGTTATGAGTGGGTTGAGGCAGCCTGAAAGTGGGGTTTGGGGTTTCTGGCTGCCTTGGGGGGTTGTGCTATGCGTTGTTCGGCTGGATAAACCGCCATTCGCCTGCGGCTAAATCTTGGGTGTCCCAGTCGCCAAATTGTTGGCGGTGGAGCTGGACAACGCGGTTGCCTGCGGCGGCTATCATGCGTTTGACTTGGTGGTATTTGCCTTCGGTGATGGTGAGCAGCAGAGTGGTGGGGGTTGGCAAGATGGCTTCTTGCGCGGCGACGGTTTCGTTGTCGTCGTGTAGCAATACGCCGTGTTTCAGGCTGCTGCATAGGGTGGCATCGGCGGGGTGTTTGAGCGTGATGCGGTAGATTTTGGCGACTTTGTGTTTGGGGCTGGTCATGCGATGGTTGAATTGCCCGTCGTTGGTGATGAGCAGCACGCCTGTGGTGTCGGCATCCAGCCGCCCGATGGCTTGGATGTCGGCGGCGCGGATTTGGTCGGGCAGCAGGGTGAACACGCTAGGGTAGTCGCGCGGTTTGTGGGAGACTTCGTAACCAGCGGGTTTGTTCAGCAGGATGTAGAAATGCGGCAGGGGAATGACGACGGCTTCTTCACCATCCACAGTCAGGCTTTGCACGGTTTCAGGCTGCACTTCGGCTTTGCCGTTGCTCTGTGTTCCGCCGTTGATTTGTATCAGTGCGTTTTGCACGAGCCATTGGCATTGCCTGCGGCTGCCGATGCCTTGGGCTTGCAGATATTTGATGATATTCATAAATGGTTTCCGATTGGGTTTTCAGGCTGCCTTTATTTGCCGGAGTAGCCTGAAAACATTGGTTTACACCGGCGGCTGCCCGCTGTTGGCGCGTTGGATGATTTGGACGCGGCGTATGCGTTGGGGTTCAGCGGCAAGGGCGCGGACGAGGGTTTCCAGTTGGTCGGTGTCGCAGCGCAGGTGGTTCAACGGAAACGTCATCTCCTGCGTGCCGACAGACAAATCCAGCCATGTGCCGTATCTTGTCCGCCCTATACGGATATTGCCCAAATAGCCGACATCGCGCCATGCCGCATTTTTTCCGTTGCGGCTGCGGATACCGTCCGCACTGATAATGATTTGCGGACGGCGGTCAAGCAGCATGGACAGACGGAATATCAGCGGGCAGGCAAGCAGTGCGTCTACAAGGAACAGTTGCAGATATTCCCGCCATTTGCCCGCCTGCCCTGTGCCGGCATCAAACCGGAGAAGGGTGTGGTTGGCGTAATACAGCAAAGCCGCCAGTATTGCCAACTGCAATAAAGCCGTAACACCGCACCGGTAATACAGTTTGAGTTCTGTTTCCATGGCTGCTCCGATGTTTTCAGGCTGCCTTTGCTGGGCGGTGGGCAGCCTGAAAGACAGATTTGTCTATGCCAAAGGCAGCCCGTTGTTGGCGCGTCGGATGATTCGGATGCGGTGGACGGACTGCAATACCGTATATAGTCGATTAAAATTGCAATGATACGGCGTTGGCTCGCCTTGACGTACCACCTGTACGCCTTGCGACCCGCCGCCTTGTCTCATTTTTATTTTAATCGACTATAAATTCAGCTTCCGCCACCATCCCCCGTCAAAGCAAGGCAGCCTGAAAACCCATAACACCGGTTTTCAGGCTGCCTTTTCCGCTTAGAAAATCTGGAACACAAAAAACACCAGCGTATGCAGGATAAACAGCGGAATCAAAATCCCGAACGACCACGCCATATAGCCGAAAAAGCTGGGCATTTTCACTTTGCGCTGCTCGGCGATGGCTTTCACCATAAAGTTCGGCGCGTTGCCGATGTAGCTGAGCGCGCCCATAAACACCGAGCCCATGGAAATCGCCAGCAGCGTGTGAAACAGCTCGCCGCGCATCAGCTCGTGTGGGTCGCCGCCTGCCATGTTAAAGAATACGAGGTAGGTGGGGGCGTTGTCCAAGAAGCCCGATAGCATGCCGCTCATCCAAAAATACATGGCGTTGATGGGCTTGCCTGCGGCATCGTGCACCAGTGAAATCACGCCTGAAAACGCGCCTTTTTCGCCCGCTTGCAACATCGCCAGCACGGGGGAGATGGTAATGAAAATGCCTGCAAACAGTTTGGCGACTTCGGCGATGGGGTCAAAATTGAACTCGTTGCCCGCGCGCACCTGCTTGGGCGTTACCCACAGCGAAATCAGGGCAAGCACGATCAGGATGGCATCGCGCGCCATGTTTTGTGGTTCTAGGTGCGCGCCAAGGATTTCAAAGCCGTGTGATTCGGGCTTCCATAGCCCTGATAACAACACCGCGCCGATTACGCCCAGCAGCAGCAAGAAGTTGATTTTTCCGTAGATTTTGATGCCGTCCACCGCGGGGAAGGCAGCCTGAAAATGGGTATCGGGGGTGGGGTCTTTGGGTAGGATTTCGTCGGCTTGGGCAAAGTAGCGGCTGTCTAGGATGTAGAACACGGTGAGCAGCACGATGGTGCTAATCAACACGGGCGGGAACATGTGTACGACTGTCCAGCCAAAATCTACGCCTTTTAAAAAGCCAAGAAAGAGCGGTGGGTCGCCCAGCGGGGTTAAGCCGCCGCCGATATTGGCAACGAGAAAGATGAAGAAAATAACCACGTGGACATTATGCTTGCGGTTGTCGTTGGCTTTGAGCAGTGGGCGTATCATCAGCATGGCTGCGCCTGTGGTGCCCATAATGGAGGCGAGGACGGTGCCGATGGCGAGCAAGATAGTGTTGAGCTTGGCGGAGCCGTGCAAATTGCCCCACACAAGGATGCCGCCCGAGATGGTGTATAAGGCGAGCAGCAGTAGGATAAAGGGGATGTATTCACCAATCATGGCGTGGGCGATAAGGTGCAGGCTTTGGCTGCTGCCGAAGGTGAGCGTGAACGGGATAAGGAACAATAGCGTCCAGCCAAGGGTGATTTTGCCGAAGTGGTGATGCCAGATGTTGGCGAAAAACAAGGGCCCAAGGGCGATAGAAAGCAGAATCAGGGCAAAGGGGATGCCCCATGCGAGGCTAAGCTCGGCGGCGTTAAATTCGGCGGCTTGGGCAAGCGCGGGCGCAATCAGCGCCAAAACGGGTGAGATGATTTGAACGGGTTTCATGGTTTTCCTGTATGGAGTGCTGCGGTACGCGCGGCTTGTTTGCTCGTGAAGCGGGGCGTGTGGCGGATTTTCGCGTGATTCGGTTGTGCCGATTCATGAAAAAACTAACGCGGCAAACGGGGGTGGAGCAAGGGTTTACCGCGTGGGGGAAACGCAGAAAGGAGTAAAACGAATAAGGCAGCCTGAAAAGCCGCCTTTGTTGAGACGGCTGGATTGTAAAAAATTATTTACGAAAAGTCATCTTTTTGTGGGGATTTTTTGGATTGAGTTAAGAAATGTTGCGGCGGACGGGGGAGCGGCGGCGCGATGCGGCAGCCTGAAAGTTGCGGCAGCCTGAAAACAGCGGGCGGCGTTTTCTCTTATAATTCGCGCTTTTGCTTTTCAGGCTGCCGTTATGTTTAAAGTTACCACGCTGGATACGGAATTTGAGCTGCTGCCCGATGAATCGCTGCTGGATGGCTTGGAGCGGACGAATCATGCGGTGGAATATCAATGCCGCAGCGGCTATTGCGGCTCGTGCAGGGTGAAGCTGCTGGCGGGGACGGTGTCGTATCGGGAGATGCCGATGGCGTTTATTGCCGAGGGGGAGATTTTGGCGTGTTGTTGTGTGTTGGAATCGGATGTGGTGGTGGCGTGTTGTTTGCGGGAGGATGGGGAATGGGGTGATGGGGATGAATAGGCAGCCTGAAAATGG
>CAUVGV010000137.1:0-6689 GCA_963551505.1 uncultured Kingella sp. | reverse complement strand
GTGTAGGTGGCGCCTACTTTGTTGTTGATGTTGTAGCCATTGGGTTCATCGCCAATGCTGATGACTTCTGCGCCCAGCTCGTGGAATACTTTGGGCGCGGTGTGATAGCCTGCGCCGTTGGCGGTGTCCACCACCAGCTTCAAGCCGTATAAATCCAAATGGCTAGGGAAGGTGGATTTGCAAAATTCAATGTAGCGGTCTGCTGCGCCTTCAATGCGGCGGGCGCGCCCAAGCTGGCTGCTGGGCAGCGTGTGCAAGTCTTTTTCTAACTCGGCTTCCACGGCTAATTCCATGTCATCGCTCAGTTTTACGCCGCCTTCGGCAAAGAATTTGATGCCGTTATCGCTGTAAACATTATGCGAAGCGGAAATCATCACGCCGCCATCCAAGCGCAAGGCGCGGGTTAAATAGGCGATGGCGGGCGTGGGCAACGGCCCTGTTTGCACCACGTTTACGCCAGCGGCGGTGCAACCTGCCACCAGCGCGGTTTCCAGCATATAGCCTGAAATGCGCGTGTCTTTGCCGATGATGACGGTGGGTTTATGCCCCGCATCGTGTTTTACCAATGCGCTGCCAAACGCGTTGCCGAGTTTGAGCACAAAATCGGGGGTAATGGGAAACTGCCCGACTTCGCCGCGAATGCCGTCGGTGCCAAAATATTTTCTTGCCATGTTGTTTTCGCTTATAGAGTTTTCAGGCTGCCTTGGCATATTTGGGCAGCCTGAAAATAAGTTTGATGGGGTTCTTGACGAATATTGGCAATTGTAAAGAATTTACAATCAACGCGCTATTCAGAAACTGACATTTTACGGCATTTTGCATTTCAGGCTGCCGCCGTGTAAAAAAATGTAAGCACATTGAAAAAAATATTGCTATAATCCCGCCGTTTGTCCGTTCGGACCGCATACAAAGGAAACCGCCATGTCTAATCCGTTCTACCAAAAACACATCATCTCCATCGCCGATTTGACCGACGAAGAGCTGCTGTTATTGCTCAACACCGCGCTCAAATTGAAAAGCGAACCCAATCCCAGCTTGTTAGATGGCAAACTCATCGCAAGCTGTTTTTTTGAGCCGTCCACACGCACCCGGCTTTCGTTTGAAACCGCCGTGCAACGCTTGGGCGGCAAGGTAATCGGCTTTGCCGATGGCGCCAACACCAGCGCGAAAAAAGGCGAAACGCTTGCCGACAGCGCGCGCATCATCAGCAGCTACGCCGATGCGATTATCCAACGCCATCCGCAAGACGGCGCGGCGCGCGTAACCGCCGAGTTTTCGCATGTGCCCGTGCTCAACGCGGGCGACGGCACCAACCAGCACCCCAGCCAAACCCTGCTTGACCTTGTTACCATCCACGAAACCCAAGGCAGCCTGAAAAACCTAAAAGTCGCCATGGTGGGCGATTTGAAATACGGGCGCACCGTGCATTCGCTCGCCCAAGCCCTTAAACGCTTTGGCTGCGAATTTGCCTTTGTGTCGCCGCCCACGCTCGCCATGCCCGACTACATCACCGAAGAGCTGGACGAAGCAGGCGCGGCGTGGCAAATCTTCCCCGATTTGGAAAGCGCGGTGGCATGGGCGGATATTTTGTATATGACGCGCGTGCAACGCGAACGCTTCGATGAACAAGAATTCGCCAAAATCCAAGGCAAATTCAATCTGCACGCCGATATGCTCGCCAACGCCAAACCCAATTTGCGCGTGCTGCACCCGCTGCCGCGCGTGGACGAAATCCATCCCAGCGTGGATGCCACGCCCTACGCCTATTATTTTGAACAAGCCACCAACGGCGTATTTGCGCGGATGGCGATGTTGTCGCTGGTGTTGAATGAAACGGTTTGATGCCGTTTTAGGCAGCCTGAAAACAAGCAAAGTTCAAATCTGATACACAAGGAAATCCCCATGAAAAGCAAACAATTAAGTGTAGAAGCCATAGAAAACGGCACTGTTATCGACCACATCCCCGCAGGGCTGGCACTCACCATCCTGCGCCAATTCAAAGTGCTACACCACGGCAGCGCGGTAACCGTGGGCTTCAACTTGCCCAGCCACTCGCAAGGCAGTAAAGACATCATCAAAATCAAAGACGTGATATTCAGCGAAGCCGATGCCAACCGCCTTGCCTTGTTCGCCCCCGAAGCCATTGTGAACCATATTCACGACTACCAAGTGGTGCAAAAAATGCACCTTTCGCTGCCCAGCACCATCAGCGAAGTGTTTAGCTGCCCCAACGCCAACTGCGCCAGCCACAGCGAGCCGGTAACCAGCCGTTTTTATGTGCGCCAACAAAACGGGCAAACCAAGCTCAAATGCCATTATTGCGAGAAAACCTATGCCCGCGAAGCGGTTGCCGAGGCGTAGAAATATTTGCAAATTAAAGCGTAAGAAATTCATAAATATGAATATTTTTAAGAATCGCATTTGACAAATCAACGGTAAGTACATACAATTCACACCAAATAGTGCCCTTGGTAGTACGCATTTCCTAATTTCATAGCGGGAATGCCGAGCCCAAGGGCTTTTTTTGGGAAAGAATATGAAAACAGCCATTTTGATTGACGGTGCATTTCTTATTAAAAGAATCCGCAAAATTGAGCCGCAAAATCATTTTAATGCGGAGCGCATAGCAGATTTAGCTTTTCACTATGCGTTGCTGCATCTTCAACCAACGGGTAAGAATGAGCAGCCAAGCGAGCTTTACCGAATATTCTTTTACGATTGCATTTCATTTGAAAAGAAAATGCACAATCCTGTGTCCAAGCGTTCAATTGATTTTGCCAAAACGGATGAAGCAATTTTTCGCCACGAATTGCACCAAGAACTTAAAAGCAAACGCAAACTGGCATTGCGTTTGGGAAAATTATCCGAACACACTACATGGACGATTAAACCCACCAAAATGAAAGATTTGCTAAAAAATCCTGCTATACCGCCCAATGCAGATGATATTGTATTGAATATTCAAGCAGATGATATGGTATTAGACATCAAGCAAAAAGGCGTAGATATGCGAATTGGTTTAGACATTGCTTCATTGGCATACAAACAGCAAGTTCAAAGAATTGTTCTATTTTCAGGCGATTCCGATTTTGTCCCTGCTGCTAAACTTGCACGACGCGAAGGCATAGATTTCATTCTTGACCCCATGTGGAATCACATTCCGCCTGATTTACACGAACATATTGACGGCTTACGCAGCGTTTGCCCCGACCCACGCAAATCTAATTAAACCGTCTGAAAATTTTTAACCTGTGCAATCTGCACCTGCTCGCTGTCCCATCCCATTGAGGCAGCCTGAAACAGAAAGAACCCTTATGAAACCCACCATCGCCCTAGTCGGCCGCCCCAATGTGGGCAAATCCACCTTGTTCAACCGCCTCACGCGCACCAAAGACGCGCTGGTACACGACCTCCCCGGTTTAACCCGCGACCGCCATTACGGGCACGGCAAAGTAGGCAGTAAGCCCTATCTTGTTGTGGACACCGGCGGTTTTGAGCCCGTTGTGGACAGCGGCATTTTGCACGAAATGGCAAAGCAAACCCTGCAAGCCGTGGATGAAGCCGATGCCGTCGTGTTCCTTGTGGATGCCCGCACAGGCTTAACCCCGCAAGACAAAATTATCGCCGACCGCCTGCGCCAATCACCGCGCCCCGTGTATTTGGCGGTAAACAAAGGCGAGGGCGGCAACCGCGCCGTGCTGGCGGCAGAGTTTTACGAACTCGCGCTGGGCGAGCCGCACGTTATTTCAGGCGCGCACGGCGACGGTGTTTACTATCTGATTGAAGAAATTCTGGAAAATTTTCCCGATGCCGACGAAACGCAGCCTGAAAACAAACATCCCGTGTTTGCCGTGATTGGGCGACCCAACGTAGGCAAATCCACGCTGGTGAACGCCATTTTGGGCGAAGAGCGCGTGATTGCGTTTGACATGGCGGGTACCACGCGCGACAGCATCCACATTGATTTTGAGCGCGAGGGCAAGCCGTTCACCATCATCGACACCGCCGGCGTGCGCCGTCGCGGCAAAGTGGACGAAGCGGTGGAAAAATTCTCCGTGATTAAAGCCATGCAAGCGATTGAAGCGGCGAACGTTGCCGTGTTGGTGCTGGACGCGCAGCAAGACATCGCCGACCAAGATGCCACCATTGCAGGCTTTGCGCTGGAAGCAGGGCGCGCGCTGGTGATTGCCGTAAACAAATGGGACGGCATCAGCGAAGAGCGGCGCAACGACATCAAGCGCGACATCGCCTGCAAGCTGTATTTCCTTGATTTTGCGAAGTTTCACTATATTTCCGCGCTGAAAGAACGCGGCATAGACGGCTTGTTTGACAGCATTCAGGCTGCCTACAACGCCGCGTTTATCAATATGCCCACGCCTAAAATCACGCGCGTGCTGCAAAGCGCGGTGGAACGCCAAGCTCCGCCCCGCGCAGGCTTGGTGCGCCCGAAAATGCGCTACGCCCACCAAGGCGGCATGAACCCGCCCGTTATCGTGATACACGGCAACTCGCTCGGCGCGATTTCCGACAGCTACACGCGCTATTTAACGCAAACCTTCCGCAAGGCGTTTAACCTGCAAGGCACACCGCTGCGGATTCAATACAACGTGGGCGAAAACCCTTACGAAGAAACCGCCGCGCAAACCAAAAACAAACCGTTGCGCCGCGCAACACTGAGCAACCGCATTGCCAAGCGGGAAAATCGCAAAGACGAGAAAGTGCGCAACAGCGGCGGGAAAGTGAAAAAACGGCAGGTGAGCGTGAAGAAACGGCATCAGTCGTGAAGCGGTGGCAATAAAAGGCAGCCTGAAAACGAGAGTAGGTTTTCAGGCTGCCTTTGGTGTGCGTGAGGCATCGGTTGGCATATTTACCGCACCACAAACCAACCGCCACCAAAACAATCAGCAACGCCAACCCGCCGATAATGGTCTGCTTGCGCGTGGGTTTGGGCGCGGTTTGCTGTATCCAGCCGAGTTTGCGCCCGAGCCAGAAAATCAGCGCAAAGTCCATTCAATCAGCAGGGCGAGGGCGTCGATAATCAGGACAACAGGTCTGCCATGTCGGTTTCCTTTTTTCAGGCTGCCGTTACGCGGTGCAAAGGCAGTCTGAAATCTTTGCGCGGCGGGTTTAAATTGGTGGTGCGCCGGTTAGCGGCTTATCGCTTGCCGGCTGGTTTGATTTTTGTTTTGGATTTTCAGGCTGCCTCTGCTGTATGCGGTAGGCAGCCTGAAACCGAAATGGAATGGCGCGTTGGATAAAACGGTTTTTGCTAGCGGGCAGATGTGCCCCAAGAGTTGCGTATTTTCGGCTTTACTGCTTCGCTTGTTTTTCAGGCTGCCTCTGCATCACGCAAAGGCAGCCTGAAAACTATCTGCGTTCAATATCGGGCGTATCCACGCGCACGTCGGCGTTTTGCGCGCGGTGGCGCAGCGCGTGGTCCATCAGCACCAGCGCGAGCATGGCTTCGGCAATGGGGGCGGCGCGTAGCCCGACGCATGGGTCGTGTCGCCCGTGGGTGGCGAGGGTTACGGGGTTGCCGTGGATGTCTATGGATTGGCGCGGGGTGGCGATGGAGCTGGTGGGCTTGATGGCGAAGTTGGCGGTGATGGTTTGCCCTGTGGCGATGCCGCCGACGATGCCGCCTGCGTGGTTGCTGGCGAAGCCTTGCGGGGTGAGTTCGTCGCCGTGGTAGCTGCCGCGTTGGGCGACTACGCCGAAGCCGTCGCCAATTTCTACGCCTTTGACGGCGTTGATGCTCATCAGCGCGTGGGCGATGTCGGCATCTAGGCGGTCAAACACGGGTTCGCCCAAGCCGACGGGAACGTGCCGCGCTTCTATGTGCAGCTTTGCGCCTACGCTATCTAACGATTTGCGCACGCTGTCCATATAGGCTTCTAGTTCGGCGATTTGCGATTGGTTGGCGGCGAAAAAGGGGTTTTGGCTGATGTAGGCTTCGTTTTCAAAGGCGATGGGGTGTTCGCCGACTTGGCTTACCCAGCAGATGATGTGTGTGCCGAATTGTTGGTGCAGCCATTTTTTGGCGACTGCGCCTGCGGCGACGCGGGCGGCGGTTTCGCGGGCGGAGCTTCTGCCAGCGCCGCGATAGTCGCGCGTGCCGTATTTGTGCCAATAGGCGTAGTCGGCGTGTCCGGGGCGGAATTGTTGGGCGATGGCGCCGTAGTCTTTGCTGCGCTGGTCGGTGTTGCGGATGAGCAGGGCGATGGGGGTGCCTGTGGTTTTGCCTTCAAACACGCCTGATAGGATTTCTACTTGGTCGGCTTCGCGGCGTTGGGTAACGTGGCGGCTGGTGCCTGGTTTGCGGCGGTCTAGATCGGGTTGAATGTCGGCTTCGGTGAGCGCAAGATTGGGCGGGCAGCCGTCGATGATGCAGCCGATGCCTGCGCCGTGGCTTTCGCCAAAGGTGGTTACGGTGAAGAGTTGTCCGAAGGTGTTGCCTGCCATGATGTGCTTTCTGGTGGTGGATTGGGGGGCAAATTTTAACATAAAGGCAGCCTGAAAATGGGGCTGGGGGCGTTTTCAGGCTGCCTTTGTGGGGTGGTAATAACGGTGGACAATGAAGTTGCCTGTTCTATGGTTAGGAAATAGTGAGGCAGCCTGAAAACTATTTTCTTGCTTTCAGGCTGCCTTGTATATTTCAAGCTCCGCAAGGGGCATCATATCTGACAGTA
>CAUVGV010000136.1:0-6803 GCA_963551505.1 uncultured Kingella sp. | reverse complement strand
AAACCCCAAGCCAGCCACAAACCCATTTTCAGGCTGCCCCATCCACCCTTACATAAGCAGCCTGAAAACCACCCACTCACTCACACTCACTCCAAAACCCAGCCATGACCACCTACCTAATCCTATCCCACCGCCCCCAGCCCCACATCGCCATCCACGCCGCCCGCCACCCCCAAGCGCATTACTACATCCACCACGACGCCAAATCCCCCAGCCTAACAGGCAGCCTTGCCGCCCTGCCCAATGTCCACCTAATCAGCCACCGCATCCGCGTCAACTGGGGCGGCTTCACCATGATAGAAGCCACCCTTGCCCTAATCCAAGCCGCGCTTGCCAATCCCCAAACCCGCCATTACCACCTCATCAGCGGCGACTGCGCCATGCTGCAAAGCCCCGCCGCCCTCGCCGCCCAATGCCAAACGCAGCCTGAAAACACCCTATGGCTGCAAAGCCAAGCCAGCCCCCAACTGCGCTACCGCACCCGCTTCAACGCCCCGCACGCCGACACCGCATGGCAACGCAGCCTGCTGGGCAAAATCCTCACCCGCAGCCTGAAAATCGCCGACCGCATCCTCCCCAGCCGCCAAATCTGCCTCGCAGGCAGCCAATGGTTTTCCGCCAACCGCGCCGCGCTCAAACTCCTGTTTGACCACAGCCTAGGCGACAACGCCACCCTGTTTGAAAAAAAACTCGTGCCCGACGAACACTTTTTCCAACACATCGCTCACCAGCTTGCAGGCAGCCTGAACCACATCAACGACCCGCATCGCTTCATCCGCTTCGCCAAAGGCGCAAACCACCCCGACACCCTCTCGCTGGACGACCTTTGGGCAGCCAAAAAAAACGGCGCATGGTTCGCCAGAAAAGTCTCCGCCGAAAACCAAATGCGCTGGTTGGAATACGAGCAAGATGTGTAAAAAACATAGCAAATTAACTAGAATGCATATCCGTTGCAGATGGATAAGTAACACAGCAAAACTAGCTTTGTTCAAACCTACAATTTAGCAATAAACCATTTCGCAAAGCACAGGAGAAATGCCAAATGCTATCTCGTCTTATTAAAAAATTATATTATTTAATCAAAGAAAAAAACTTACTAGAATTTTTATTTCTTGGAACCATGATTAGTTTTTCTATTTTTGCAGGAACTCATCAAAAAGATGACTGGAATGATAGCAAATATAGAGTTAATAGGATATTTGATGAGATTTCATCCATTACAGAACCCTATCATTGGGACAAAAGCAAATCTTATAGAAAAGTATCTACTAATTTTGTTTACTTTGAAATAAGTGATTTTGGAATAAGAGATACAGCATCAGATGCTCTTGGGGATGGAAAAGATAAAGTTGATGTTTTTTTTGATAAAGTTCATGAAAATTCAACCAAATTAGGATTTATTAATGGATGTAGAGATGGAGAATCGTTATCTATAATAGCATCATGGGATAAAATTACTATTGAATGGGAATACCCAAGTGAGTCTTGCATCAGTAAGCAGAAAAAAGACAAATTCTGATTACAACTTGCAACGCATCTTTCTTTTCATCATTAAATAAATTAGTTTGTAATCGGGCAAATCATTACAGGTAATCAACTTTTTAATGGTGCACAGTTGTTACACCAAATTTAACCAAATCTTTATCCCTCCATATTTTCAGGCTGCCTCAACCCACCAACCCACAGAAAGGCATCATCATGTCCCACCTCAGCCCCCAATCTCGCTTTGCCGAATTTATTGACGACTTCGGGCAGCCTGAAACCAGCCGCCCCATATCCGCCGCCACGTTAAACAAATACCGCGGCAAACTGCCCGACCGCCTGCTGGAATACTGGCAAGAATACGGCTTTTGCCGTTTCGCCGATGGCTTGTTTTGGCTGACCAATCCCGAAGATTACGAAGACATCCTTGCCCAATGGCTGCCTGAAACCGTGCACCAAGACGGGCGCGAGTATTACGTCATCGCCCGCTCGGGCTGGGGCGAGCTGTTTATTTGGGAGCCGACCTACGGCAATAAATACTGCATTATTCCGCACTTCGGCTTTGTTACCGTTGGCGGAAGCGATGAAAAAATGATTAGAAAAGGCAACGCCGATTTTGCGCTGGAACTGTTTTTCCTGATAACCGAGCAAGAAGATTTGGACATGGAATACGAGAACGACAAACCCCTGTTTAACCGCGCCGCCAAAAAATTCGGCGCATTGGCAGAAGACGAAATGTTGAGCTTTGTGCCCGCCCTTGCTGCGGGTAGCGATGCGCTAATTGGCAATGTGGACAAGGTAAACTTGTTTGCTCAATTTGATTTGCTGCGCCAACTCGTTGAGCCGCGCGTATTTGACGATAAAGACATGATTGCCCACGGCTGGGGCGGCAAGCCGTTGTAAACCACAATAGGCAGCCTGAAAACAAGGTTGAAATCATTTTCAGGCTGCCGCAAGCAACCGCATCGCCCAATTCACCAACCACATCCCATCCCCATGAACTTCACCGCCCTCCTATCCCTCTACGCCAAAGAATCCCCCGACCACCTGCGCCAAAGCCTCGCCAGCCTTGTCGCGCAAACCCAGCCCGCCGCCGAAGTCCTGATTATGCTGGATGGCGCGATTACCCCCGCGCTGGAAGCCGTGCTTGCCGAATTTGCCCACCAACTGCCGCTCAATATCGTCCCGCTGCCCAAAAACGTTGGGCTGGGGCGCGCCCTTAACCACGGCTTGCAACACGCCCGCTACGAATGGATTTTCCGCATGGACACCGACGACATCGCCATCCCCACGCGCTTTGCCGACCAATGCGCCTACCTCGCCGCCCATCCGCAAACCGCTCTGCTGGGCGGGCAAATCGCCGAATTTGCCGACACCCCCGCCCAAAGCCACGCCAGCCGCCAAGTCCCCCAAACGCAGCCTGAAATCCTCGCCTATGCCAAACAGCGCAACCCGTTCAACCACATGACCGTTGCCTACAAAAAAACCGCCGTGCAACAAGCAGGCGGCTACCAGCATCATCTGTATATGGAAGACTACAACCTCTGGCTGCGGATGCTCGCGCAAGGCACTGCCGCCGCCAACCTGCCGCAAACGCTGGTGCACGCCCGCGCAGGCAACGCCATGCTGCAACGGCGGCGCGGCTGGGCATACGTTCGCAGCGAATGGCAACTGATGCAGCTCAAACGCCAACTGCGTTTTCAGGCTGCCTTGCCCGCCCTCGCCACCTTTTTGCTGCGCAGCCTCCCGCGCCTGTTGCCCGCTCAATGGTTGGGAAAGATTTATGCCAAGTTGCGAGCATAATCGCGCAGATGTTTTGCCTACTGAGGCAGCCTGAAACCCACATGGCGCATCGGCGGCTCGCCGACATCTTGCCAACCAACCCATCCCATCTTATGCACACTTTGGCGACGAGCCTTCGCTGCTCCATTTTGGTTTTCAGGCTGCCTCATGTTGATGGGATGAGGCAGCCTGAAAATGGAGTAGGGTGGTTTGCTAACGTTTTGGCGGGTTGGGTAAACATATTGGCGACGAGCCATCGCCGTTCCATTTGGGTTTTCAGGCTGCCTATTTCTATCAACAACAATAGGCAGCCTGAAAACCCATTTACCCGTTATGCACCTAAATCAATGTTCAGCCGTTCTAAACGATAGCGCATGGAGCGGAAACTGATGCCGAGTGTTTTGGCGGCTTGGGTGCGGTTGCCTTGGGTGAGGCGCAGGGCGTATTCCAAAATTTGGCGTTCAATGTCGTCCAGATAATCTTGGATTTGGGTAGTGCCCATTTGGAAGTTGGGCAAACCGTTGACGATTTGGTGTTGGCTGGTGCCTTCCAGTTCTACGGCTGCGCTGCCGCCACCAAGCGGGTCGGTGGTGATTTGCAAATCGTCCACGTCTATGGTGTGGTTGCTGGCAAGGGCGACGGCGCGTTCTAGGATGTTTTCCAGCTCGCGGAAGTTGCCCGGGTAGTTGTAGCGCAGCAGGGCTTCGCGGGCGGCGGGGGTCATGTTGATGTCGCCGCTGTGGTGCTTGCGCAAGAGATGGGCAATCAGGTTGGCAAGGTCTTCGTGCATTTCGCGCAGGGCGGGCATGTGCAGGGTTACCACGTTGAGGCGGTAGAACAAGTCTTGGCGGAACGCGCCGCTTTCCACCAGCGCGGGCAGGTTTTTGTGCGTGGCGGAGATGATGCGCACATCCACTTTAACTTCTTGCGCATCGCCAATGCGGCGCACGGCTTTTTCTTGGATGGCGCGCAGCAGTTTGACTTGCATGGCAAGCGGCAGGTCGGCGACTTCGTCGAGGAACAGCGTGCCGCCGTGGGCGTGTTGAAAGAAGCCGAGGCGGTCTTGGTCTGCGCCGGTGAAGCTGCCTTTTTTGTAGCCAAAAAATTCGCTTTCCATCAGGTTTTCGGGAATTGCGCCGCAGTTGACGGCGATAAACGGGGCATCTTTGCGCGGCGACAGCTCGTGGATGCTGCGGGCGGCTTGTTCTTTACCCGAGCCGCTTTCGCCTGAAATGTACACGGGCACATTGGTTGGGGCGAGCTTGCGGATGAGGTTGCGCACGGTTTCAATTTGCGGCGATGAACCCAGCAGGCGCGGCAGGTCGGCTTCCATTTTGAGCTTGCTGTCGTTCACGGGGACGGCGGGCTTGCTGGCGGGGGCTTTGGCGGGACTGCGCGGTAATTCGTTTTCAGGCTGCCTAATGGCTTCGGGCTGTTTGGCGGTGGGCGGGGCGGCGGGTGTTGAGGCAGCCTGAAAATCGTTTTCGCCATCGCTATCCATGATAACGGGCTTGGCGGGCGCGGCGGTTTCTTTGGCGATGGCGGGCGGCGCGCTGTTGTCTTCTTGCACTTTGATGGCGGATTTGACCAGCGTGCGCAGTTGCGCCAGCGTGATAGGTTTTTGCAGATAGTCAAACGCGCCTTCTTTCAACGCTTGCACGGCTTGGTCGGCGCTGCCAAAAGCGGTAATCACGGCAACGGGCACATCCAAATGCTGTTGGTTGATGTGTTGCACCACTTCCAAGCCCGAGCCATCGGGCATACGCATATCGGTGAGCACGAGCGAATATTTTTTGCTGTCCAGCTTGCTTAATGCGGCGCGCACGCCTTCGGCGGTATCAACGTGCAAGCCCATTTTCATCAGGGTCATTTCCATTAAATCGCGGATGTCGGCTTCGTCATCAACAACTAATACGGGGCGGTTTAGGTTTGTACTCATTTGGGGGCTCTCGGTAGGATCAGTTCAAAGGATTTGGCGTGTGGCACATAGCATAAATCGCCGTTGTTGGCGTGGGCGAGCTCGCGGGCGACGTATAGCCCCAAGCCTGTGCCTTCGGCTTCGGAGGTGTTAAACGGTTCAAACAGATGCTCGCGGATGGTTTCGGATACGCCCGGCCCATCGTCCCACACGCGCAGGCTGATGTTGTTTTTGCCAAACACGCGCAGGCTCACCACAATGCTGCCTTTTTGCTTGCGGCAATGTCGCCATGCGTTGTTACACAGATTCCACATAATTTGCTGCAAGTGGGTGGCATCAAACAGGGCGATAAAGCTAGAACCTGTTGGCACATCAAGGCGCAGGCAGTTTTTAGCATCGGGGTTGGTGAGATAAAACTCTTGGATAAAGTTGAGCCAGAATTGGGTGAGGTGGATGCCTTTGGTGTCTATGCGGTCGCTGCGGTTGAGCGAGGTGATGTCTTCCAGCATTTTGTCTATGCGGGTGATGTTTTTTTCTATGATGTCGCTGAGTTTGCGATACATGGGGTTGCTATCTTCTTCGGCGGTTTCTTGGATGAGACCGCTGGCTTGGCGCATGGCAGAAAGAGGGTTGCGGATTTCGTGCGCCAGATTGGCGGTAAGCAAGCCAAGTGCGGTGAGTTTGAGCGTTTGCGCTTCGGCTTGGCGTTCGCGCTCGGCGCGGGCAAACAGCATCAACAGCTCGGTGTCTTCTTGGATGATGGGCACAGCGCGAACATACATCAGCGTGGAGTTGATGGGCGATAGGTTGGAAAAGGATTCTTCGGGTTTGAGCCGCCATGTTTTGACTAGCCCGCTTAAAAAGGGGGCGATTTCGTTGCTTTCTAGCTCGGAGAAATATTGCTTGGCTTGGCGGTTGTGCGTCCACACAAGGCAATCTTGGTCAACGACGATAACGGCTTCTTGGATGCGGTTGAGCACAATTTTGTTTAACGCGCTTAATCGCTCAAAGGCGGTGCGGTGGTTGCGCACGGAATTATCGGCGGTTACCAGATAGCGGGCGGAAAGCGAAGTGAGCAGGGGCACGATGTAGCAGGCGGCCATCAGCAGAATTTGCCCTGTGAGCAGGGAAAGATTGCTACGAATGATGTCCATGCTAAATGGGTAGAATTTCCACAGGATGTCGCCTGTAATCAGCAAGGCGGCGTAGCTGCCGTAGAGCAGGGGGTAACGCCCATAGCTGAGCACGCAGGCGGTGGCGAGAAAGGGCAGGGCGAGGATGCCAAAACCTGAGGATACGCCACCGGCAAGGGCGGTGAGAATGCCCATCATGGTGATGTCAAACACCGCGCTGGCGTTGGGCAGGGTGCGGTTTTTTTGTTGTAGCTGCCATTTGGGGTTGGCAAGGCTGAACATGATGACTGCGCCGTAAACGGCACACCAAATTTGTAGCCAGCCTTCGTTGTTTACCAAAGGCGCGTAGGTGGCAATGGTGGCTGAACCGCGAATGTTGTGGCTAACGGCAAGGAAGATAAGCAAGGAGCAGAAGATGGAAATCCTTGCGATGTTTATCATGTTGATAACGCGCTTGCTTTGCGCGTCCCGGTCTTCGAGGATGCCGA
>CAUVGV010000135.1:0-6820 GCA_963551505.1 uncultured Kingella sp. | reverse complement strand
CCGCCGACATTCTGCTTGTAAGGCAGACGCTCTACCAACTGAGCTAATCACCCGCATCGCTGCGTTGCGAAAGCGCGAATTAAACCAGTTTTCCTTAACTATCGCAAGGGCTTTGTTTGCAAAATTTTTACACTCGTTAATATTTGTTTGTTTATATTGGTAATTTTGTTACAAACCGTTTTCAGGCTGCCTGAAAATTTGTGTAAACGTGCAAAGCGATTTTGCCTTGTTTTCAATTGTTTGCCGTTGCTGCAAGGGCGCGGCTGCTTGGATTTGGGCGGTTTATCCTTTATGATGCGCTGTCTTTATTTTTATTACGCGCAAAAGTTATGAAAAAAGTGTTTAAATGGGTTGCCGCATTGGTGATTTTGGCTGGATTGGGTTGGTATGGTTATCAAAAAATGCAACCCAAAAATGAGGCGACTTTTATTACGGAAGAGGTGAAGCGCGGCAAAATCGCGCAAACGGTGTCGGCAACGGGGGAGATTTCGGCAACGAATCTGGTGGACGTGGGCGCGCAAGTGTCGGGGCAAATCAAAAAGATGCACGTTAAAATCGGCGATGTGGTGAAAGAAGGCGATTTGATTGCGGAAATTGATAATGTTACCCAAGTGAACGAAGTCAACACGCGCAAGGCGCAGTTGCAAACTTATCAGGCGCAGTTGGAATCGGCGCAGGTGGCGTTGAAAATCGCGCAGCGCAAATACAGCCGTTATAAATCGTTAGCCAGCGCGGATGCGGTTTCCAAAGAGGAATTTGAGGCCACGGAAGACAGCTTGGCAACTAATCGCGCAAAAATCAAAGAGTTGCAATCATCCATTCGCCAAACGCAAATTGCGATTAACACGGCGGAAAAAGATTTGGGCTACACGCGCATTACTGCACCTTCTGCGGGCACGGTGGTTTCGTTGGTGGTAGAGCAAGGGCAAACCATCAATTCCAGCCAAACTTCGCCTACTGTGGTGCAGATTGCGGATTTGACGAGCATGACCAACAAAATGCAAATTGCGGAGGGCGATGCAACCAAGGTAAAGGCGGGGCAAACGGTGAATTTTACGATTTTGTCTGAGCCTGATACGCCGATTAGCGCGAAGTTGGACAGCATTGACCCCGGTTTAACCACGATGTCGCAAGGTTCATACAGCCGCTCAACCGACACCACTTCCAACGCGATTTATTACTATGCGCGGGCGACGGTGCCTAATCCTGAGGGCAAGCTGGCGATTGGGATGACCACGCAAAACACGGTAGAAATTGCTTCGGCGGATAATGTTTTGATGGTGCCGACTGTGGCGATTAAAACCAAGGATGGCAAGAAATTTGTGCGGGTGCTGGGAGCGAACAATCAGGCGGTGGACAAGGAAATTCAAACAGGCTTGAAAGACAGTATGAACACGGAAGTGAAATCGGGCTTGAATGAGGGCGATAAGGTGGTGATGTCGGAAATGGGGGCGGATGAGAAAGCGGCGGCGGTGGAAAGAGAAATGGCAGGGCCACCGCAATAATGTGGGCATGATCAAGGCAGCCTGAAAATGGGTTTATACCGTTTTCAGGCTGCCTTTTTTGTGGGCGATGGGGGTGTTATTTGGTTTTTAAGGCGGGGGTTTGCTGAATACGCCATTCATCAAGCAATGCCATTTTTATGCGGGAATGACGGCGTTATTTTCAGGCTGAAACCTTTGCAAAACCTGCAACCGATGGAGCGGCGGCGGCTCGCCGACATTTTGGCAAACCTGTCATGCTCTGTTTGTAGCCATTTGGGGGGGGGCCGCCCCCTCCTCGCTCACCCCCACACCACCCCTCTTGGGCGGGGCGCCGCCCCCCCCCCCCCCCCCCCCCGCCGCTCCATTTTAGGTTTCAGGCTGCCGTTTGTATTCCGCAAGGGCAGCCTGAAAATGAAACAGCGAGAGATGATTGCCCAATGGCGTGTTGAAACTAAACAGGCGTGCGCTTGTGAACAGGATGTCGGTGAGCCACCAACGCGCCATTGGTTGCGGGATTAACAGCGTTTTCAGGCTGCCTTTGCGGTTTGGTAACAACGTTTGCAACCTTGCGCGTTGTGCTGCGTCTTGTTTTCAGGCTGCCTTATGCGTTGAACTCCGCCAGTTTGGCGCGGATTTGCGCGGCGGCATCGTTTACATCGCTGCCTACGATGGTGTTGGCACGGTCGTTAAAGCGTTGAATGATGGGGAGCGTGCGCAGATAGTCGTCAATGTCTTGCGGCGTGAGCAAGCGTCCGTGCAAATCCCAGCCGACATTCAGGGCGCGTCCTTGCATGGGGGCAACGCGGTCGTGCAAATGCCCGTATAGGTGATACCAGCCTTTGTGGCAGCCGTCCCATTCGTTGATGGGATAGTGAAACAAAATCAAGGTGTTGTTGATTTCTGGCAGCTTGATTTTTTGATAGCTGCGGATGGACGACAGCATGGGGTTGCCGTCTGCTTTGGGCGTGTCGATGAAGCGTTTTTTGTTGCGGCTAATCAGGTCGTCGTGGTTGCCGAGTATCAGGTGGTGTTGCCCGTTGAGACGGCGCAAAATGGCTTCTATTTTTTTCAGGTCGTGAGCAAAGGATACGTCGCCAAGGTTGTAAACGGTGTCTTCGGGCTGCACGGTTTCGTTCCAGCGGGCAATCATGTATTCGTCCAGCTCTTCCAGCGTGGGCGCGGCGGGGCGAAATTGTGGGCAAAATTTGGCGATGTTTTTGTGCGAGAAATGGAGGTCGGAGGTGAAGTAGATTTGGGGCATGGTGGGGCTTTCGGGGTGGGGCTAAGGCAGCCTGAAAAACGGGCTGCCGTGTTTTTGTGAACAAAGTTTAACGTGGCGGGTGATGGGTTTGCGGTTTCAGAACCTGTATTCACTCTTTGCATAGGCAGATTTGATGACATAAAAGCGTGGATACAAGACAAAAAGCACAGCAAGGTTGGATGCCTTGCGAGCATTTTTAACGCGGTAGCCGCGTTTTTAGGGCATTAAAGATGCCTATGCAAAGAGTGAATACAGGTTCTCAGACTGCCTTGGGCTCATGCCACCGCATCCGCCCACGTTAAACCAAATCGCGCCAAATATTTGCGTAGCCTGTCGCTGTCGTTGGGCGTACTGCGGCTGTTGCGCGAGACATTAAACAGCGCGCGCCCTGCTTCTGCCATGTTTTTGCTTTGGCGGCAAACCGCCAGCACGTTTTCCAGCTGCTGCAAATCAAACAAATCCCAATCTTCGCGGCGGATGGTTTGAGGCAGCCTGAAAACGGATTTTTCTGTGTTTTCAACATCTTCCGCCCACAGATATTGCAAACGGGCAATTTCGGCACGCACCAAATCGGTGGAAATTCTGCCCTGCGGCGCAAGCGTTGCCAAGCGCATGATGCTGGCGGCTAAATCGCGGAAATTGCCGCGCCACAGCGATTGGCGCGACAGGGCAAAGTCCAAATACAGCGCGTAGGCTTCTTTGTTAAAGCGCGTGGCGCGTCCCAACTCCTGCGCGGCAAGGGCGAGCTGATGCTCAATATTGGGCGCGATGTCTTCGCGGCGGTCGGCGAGCGCGGGCAGCGTGTAATGCCAAATATTGATGCGGGCGAACAAATCTTCGCGGAACCGCCCCGCCTGCACTTCGCGGCGCAAATCGCGGTTGGTACCGGCGATGAGCTGGAAATTGCTTTTCACTTCGCTGTCGCTGCCCACGGGATAAAACTGTTTCTCTTCAATGGCTTTGAGCAGCATGGCTTGTTCATCCAAGCCCAATTCGCCAATTTCGTCTAAAAACAACACGCCTTTGTCGGCGGTTTTCAGCCAGCCATCGCGCTTTTCTGCCGCGCCTGTAAACGCGCCTTTTTTATGCCCAAACAACGCCGATGCCGCACCATCGCCGCGCAAGGTGGCGCAGTTTACGTCCACAAACCGCCCGCTAATCAAATGCCGCGCTTTTTTCAATTCGTAAATCCGCCGCGCCAGCATGGATTTGCCTGCGCCCGTTGCCCCGCTTAACAAAATGGGCGACGGCGAATTGAGTGCCACTTGCTCAATCTCGGCAATCATAGTGTTAAACGATTGATTTTTCGTAGCAATACCACTTTTCAGATAGCGCACCGCATCATCGCGCACGGCGGCGAGCCGCTCCGCCAACACGTCATACCGCGCCAAATCTAGGTCTATCACATCCAAGCCGCCCACATCGCCCTGCTCCATGCTGCGCTTTTGGTTTTTCGGCGGCGCGGTTTGCAGCAGCACGCTGGGAATTTGGCGGCTTTCCACCAGCAAAAACAGGCAAATTTGGGCAACGTGCGTGCCCGTGGTGATGTGGGTGTAATAATTTTCGGCTTCGGTATCAAAGGGATAGGATGCCGCCCAGTCGTGCAGCTTGGTATAGACTTCGCTGAAATCCCACGGATTCGCCAGCTCCATGTTGATGAGATTAACTTGCGTGTTGGGGCGCAGCGCGCCAATATCGTCGCACACGCGCTTGGCAAGCGGGCGGTATTTTTCGTTGTAAAACAGCTCAATGCGGTTGAAGCCGATGTCAGCGCGTTGGTGCAGAGCGATGTTGGGTCGCCATTTTTGCCAACGGGCTTGCCCGAAGCCGTTGTCTAATACGGTGCCGAGAAAGGAGAAGACGACTTGGGTTTTGGGCATGATGGTTGTCCTTTTTGGGGTTTTCAGGCTGCCTTTGTGTGAGCGTGGCATGGCACTATTTCATTCTTGTGCAATAGGCAGCCTGAAAATGGATGCGCAGGAATTTATACGCAAGATTATAAGCTATTTAGCTAGCTTGTTGGCTAGTTTTTATGGATTATTCAGGCAGTCTGAAAACGGGTTTCAAAAATATATTCTCTTTGTTTTCATGTTATTACAAATTATTTTGCGCTGTTTTGGCATCGTTGGCACGTTGTTTGCAATACACCCCACAAGCACGATGCAAATGCCGAAGGAATTACAGCCTATCACGCTCGTGGTCGCGGGTTCAAGTCCCGTCTCTGCCGATTTAGGTTTCAGTTTCAATGGCAGAGTAGCTCAGTGGGTAGAGCACGAATATTTCTTCATCCCTTGTTGCAACGTGCGCCCCTTTCGGGCGAATGCTCGCTGGTTTACAGGTAGACGCGCAGCGCAAGCTGTGTCTGCGGTTCGCAGACGTTCGGGTTCAAGCCCCGATGGCGTGCAAACGCTATGGCGGAATTTTCAACCAGCCGATTTAGTCGCCCGCCCCTTTTATGGCACAACGGCAGATGCCGAAGGAATTACAGCATAGGGTGCCCGAGGTCGCAGGTTCGAGTCCTGCCGCTGCTACATCAATGGCAGCGTGGCGTAGTCGGTTAGCGCGCGGTAAACAATTTCTTCATTCCTTGCTGCTGGCGTGCCGCCCCTTTCGGGCGAATGCGGGTTGGTTTACAGGATAGAGCAACGGCTGATGCCGTAGGTCTCGGGTTCAATTCCCGATGGCGTGCCAACGCCATAGCTCAGGCACAACAACCAGCCAATTTAGTCGCCCACCCTTTTTATGGCGCAACAGGCAAATGCCGAAGGAATTACAGTTGATAACTCATGGGTCGCGGGTTCGAGTCCCGTCTCTGCTGCGGTTTGGGCAGAGTAGCTCAGCTGGGTAGAGCAATGAATAGATTTTTTCAAAACCTTGTTGCCTAATGCGCTGCCCTTTTCGGGCGAATGCGAACAGGATTACATCGGTTCTCGGGGTTCGAATCCCCGCCGCGTTGCCAAACGCGAGACATCTTGTTGTTCTGGTCACCCACCTTTTCGGCATCGCAGCAGATGCCGTAGGAATTACATTTCCCAAGACTGTGATGCGGGTGCAACCCCCGCCGCTGCTGCCAAAACGTAGCGTAGTTTAATTTTGAAAATACAGTATGTTGATTTCTACACCCTCTTGCTGCTGCGCTGCCACCTTATTTCAGGCTGCCTCAACGGTTTTCAGGCTGCCTCAAACACGATACCCAAGGAAAAACCATGAGCCATTACGACACCATTGGATTTACAGGCATCACCAGCAAAGAAACACTGTCTGCCCTAATCAACCAAGTTTTGCCGCACGCGCAAATGATTGGCGATTATGCGGTTTACCGCGATGCCAGCGGCGCGGCGCTGTGGATAGGCATCAATCAAGAAAACGAGCTATACGCGGTAGAACCCTATTTTTCAGGCTGCCTCCAATCGGTGTGGGTGAGCCATGTTGCTGCTAATCAATATGATGACGGTTTTGACGATGGCACAGGCTTTGCCCATGTGTGGCAAAACGGCAGCGCATCGGAAGATGGCGAATGCGTAGATGGCGACTATCCCTTTATTGTGGATATTCCCGACATCGCATTGTTTCCGCAAACCACCGTTGGCACAGCGCAAAAAATCGCGGTGTGTGCCTTTGCCGAATCGGCAGAATTATTTGCCGACGAAGCCGCGTTTGATGCCAGCCAAGAAACGCAAGAAGTGAAATGGGCAGCGCAAAGTTTTATCCCCAGCGGGATGTTTCTAAGCGAAAACGCGCCCGAGGGCGCACGCCCCGCAGCCCGCGCCTTGTTTACAGGCATCGTGCGCAAGGCAGAAAAACGGCGCAACACGCTCACCCACAGCCCGTTTTATTACTGCGAAATCGCAACCTACGGCGGCGTGTGGTCGGCGGTTTACCCTGCCGAAGCCTTTGCCGATACGCCACAAATCGGCAATGTGATACAGGGCGAATATTGGCTAACGGGGCGGCTTGCCGATGCGCCCGCGCCTCAAACCTCAGCCAAACAAGGCTTTTGGCAAAAACTGATAGGCAAATAGTTTTCAACCTACGCATTGCGCTGCGGTATACCCCTTTATACCCAAATCAAAGA
>CAUVGV010000134.1:0-6829 GCA_963551505.1 uncultured Kingella sp. | reverse complement strand
AACAAGGCTTGTTTTTGTGCTTCAAAATCGGATTTCATCGTATGACTCCTTATGTTTACGCGATACCAACGCGGCAACGCTGGGCGCATATTAAGCAATCGCCAAAAGGCGCACAAGCGACTTTACACGCTTTTCAGGCTGCCCTAATCTCCCCGCGCCCCTTCTGCGCCTTAAACTTCGCTTTCATCACCGCCAGCACTTCCTTATCGCAAAACCACACGCCCTCGGGCAGCCACACCGCGCCGCTGTCGCACCGCAACGCCACCTCCTGCCCCGAAAGCGCATCCCGCTCCACCACATCCACACGCGGCGTGCGCCCCCAATCCATCAGCGGCAAAAATGGCAACGCTGCTGCCACCGCCCGATTATGCGCGTCCCAATCGCCCGTTTCACACGCGGCGGAACACTTGCCCACTAGCGAAACAGGACACGGCGCGCCCTTGGGCAACTCGTCGGGCAAAACGCCCAACAGCGTGGGGCACAGTCCAAACTTCTTCGCCCATGCCGCCAGCGCACGTTTCGCCGCTTTTGGGTGGGCAAACAAGCCATGCGGCGGTTCCGCCAAAAAACCCGCTTTCAACGGGCGCACCCGCGCTTTGAGGCAGCCTGAAACCTGCTCCGCCTTAATCGTGTGGCGCACAATGCCGTCGGTCGGCGCAAGCCGGTTGCGGTAAAACACGCTGCCTTTCACCGCCACGCTGTGCAACGCGCCCAGCGTGGGCACAAATTCCAAGCGCGCCGCCTGCGCCACCTCGCCCCCGCCGCGCCGCAGCATCGCCGCCACTTCCCGATACGCCTGAACGTGCGTGTGCACCGCCACCACATCATCCGCCGCATTGCGCCAAACCGACACGCCATGCTCATCGGGCAACGCAGAGGCAGCCTGAAAAACGCCCGCAGGCAGGTTAGCGGGCAACATCGGCGGGTTCGCCAACTGCCGCATCAGCTGCCCCAGCAGCGGCGCACCCTTCTCGCGCAACGCCAGCTGCAAATATTCCGCCACCGCCAACACATCGCTCATTGCCCGATGGCGGCTCGCCACCGCCAAACCATGCCGCTCGATGATGCTGTCCAAATTATGCTTAAAAAATTCGGGATACAGCTTGCGCGACAACTGCACGCTGCATAGCCCCGCCGTGGCAAAGGCAAACCCGTTGCGGCGGCATTCGTGGCGCAAAAAAGTGTAGTCAAAGCGACTGTTGTGCGCGATGAGCAAACTGCCGCGCAGCAGCGGCAACACCTGCGGCGCAAATTCGGCAAAGGTGGGCTGCCCCAGCAGCATCTCATCCGAAATGCCGGTTAAATCGCGCACAAAACCGCTAATCGGCATCTTGGGCTGAACCAACTGCTGCACCGCCGTGATTTCGCCCTGCCAAAAATGCAAGAATGCTAGCTCCGTGATGCGGTCGGCATAAAAATGCCCGCCCGTGGTTTCCAAATCCAGAATCACCACAGGGATGGGCAGCGTGCGAAAAAAATCCGCCAACGGCGACAAAGCAGCGTAAGACATCGGTTTACTCATGATACAAAAAGAGCCGCGATTATACGATTTTTGCAAAAAACGAGCGAAGTCGCTTGACGAATGGCAGCAAACTGCCTACAATCCGCGTTTTTGCTGCACCCGTAGCTCAGTTGGATAGAGTATTTGGCTACGAACCAAAGGGTCGGGCGTTCGAATCGCTCCGGGTGCGCCAAAAACTGCGCCCATCGTCTAGCGGTTAGGACATCGCCCTTTCACGGCGGTAACGGGGGTTCGATTCCCCCTGGGCGTGCTAGTGATTAACCCCTTGCTTGAATGAGCAAGGGGTTATGTGTTTTCAGGCTGCCTGAGATAACGTTGAGTGAAGTTAAAATAGAGCAGGGCAAACATGATAGGCAGCCTGAAAAAGGGTAGGGCGGCGATACATCAAAAAATCAACATTGAGGCAGCCTGAAACGCCTCAACCATCCAAACCAAGGAGTGCAACATGAAACCCACCATCGCCGTTTTAACAGGCGCAGGCATCAGCGCAGAAAGCGGGCTGGCCACCTTCCGCGACAGCAACGGCTTATGGGCAAACCACCGCATTGAAGACGTGTGTACGCCCGAAGCATGGGCGCGCAATCCGCAGTTGGTTTTGGATTTTTACAACCAACGCCGCGCCCAAGCCGCCGCCGCGCAGCCCAACGCCGCCCATATCGCCCTCGCCCAGTTGCAACAGCATTTCCCCGTTCACATCATCACGCAAAACGTGGACGACCTACACGAACGCGCAGGCAGCCGCAACGTGCTGCATCTGCATGGGCAGCTCAACCAAGCCCGCAGCACCGCCCACCCCGATTACATCATCCCCTGCACCCAAGACCAAACGCTGCAAGATACAGACCCACACGGCAACCCCATGCGCCCGCATATCGTTTGGTTTGGCGAAAGCGTGCCGCTGCTGGATGATGCCGCCGCCATCGTGCGCCAAGCCGATGTGTTTCTGATAATCGGCACATCGCTGCAAGTCTATCCCGCCAACACGCTTGCCTACTACGCCCGCCCCGATGCCCGCATCATCGTGCTAGACCCACACCCGCAAAACACCCAATCGGCGCAAGTAGAAATCATCCGCCAAACCGCCGCCGCAGGCGTGCCCGTGTTATGCCAGCATTTGATTGAATGCTATCCATCGTAATTAACCGTTTTCAGGCTGCCTACTTACAGTCGTTCCACACAGTCTTAGACAAGGCGGCGAGCCGCAAATAGTACAGCAAAACCGGCTTTGTCCAAATCTACGATTTGGCAACAAACCATTTCGCCCGTGGTGGGCGAGCCAACGCAGTATAAGACTGTGTGGGGCGACTATAATTTCACAGGCAGCCTGAAAACCATTAAAATCCCCCTCCCATACACTCAACCACGAAAGTATCCCATGATTGCCAAACAACTTTTTGAAGAAGCTGCCAGCAAAATCAACGAAACCCTTGCCAACAGCCCCGCCAAAGATTTTGAAAAAAACGCCAAAGCCATGCTCGGCAGCGCGTTTAACAAAATGGACTTGGTAACACGCGAAGAATACGACATCCAGCAGCAAATTCTTATCAAAACCCGCGTAAAGCTCACCGAACTGGAAGCCCGCATCGCCCAACTGGAAGCGCAACTCGCCCCCCAAGCTAGCCCAGCTGAAACCAGCGAAGCCCAAGCTGCCGAACCCAATCCCGAAAAAACCACACCCAAACGCAAAACAAAATAACCACAATACACACATCAAGGCAGCTTGAAACCCGCTTTTCAGGCTGCCTCAATCTTTGCCCATTTGCCTAGAATCTGTTTACAGCCTCCGCGCGAGTCGTCCGCTGATGCAGTCTGGCTGTGTGGCAAGGCGCAAAACGCAGGCAATAGCGGGACTATTGTCCAGTTTTGCAACGCAGCCACACAGCCAGAATGCGTTAGCGGCGACCGTGTCGGAGGCTGTAAACAGGTTCTAAGGCAGACTGAAAACCCATCGCTTCACTTTACACAAACAACCCCACATTTTCCCTTGCCCCCCGCGCTTCACTCCACTACAATCGCGCGTTTTTTCAAAAAATTACCCTTTCATTTCCCAAAATTTTCTGCTGCCCGAACGCCGCTAAACAGCCCCAAAGCCTGTCCAAAGCAATCAAACAGCCTGTTTCTCTTATTAAACGGAGTATTGCTCATGACCAGCACCCAACCCTATCTACAAATCAAAGGTTTGGCAAAAAAATTTGGCGACAACATCGCTGTCAATTATCTTAATTTGGATATTCACAAGCACGAAATCTTCGCCCTGCTTGGCAGCTCAGGCAGCGGCAAATCCACCCTATTGCGTATGCTCGCTGGCATGGAAACCCCATCCGAAGGGCAAATCATTCTAGACGGGCAAGACATCACCAAACTCGCGCCGTATGACCGCCCCATCAACATGATGTTCCAAAGCTACGCCCTGTTCCCACACATGACGGTAGAACAAAACATCGCGTTTGGCTTAAAACAAGACAAATTGCCCAAAGACGAAGTGCAGGCGCGCGTAGACGAAATGCTGCGTCTCGTGCAAATGCCGCAGTTTGCCAAGCGCAAACCGCATCAATTATCAGGCGGGCAGCAACAGCGCGTAGCATTGGCGCGCTCGCTGGCAAAGCGCCCCAAACTGTTGCTGCTGGACGAACCCTTGGGCGCGTTGGACAAAAAATTGCGCCAGCAAACTCAATTTGAGCTGGTGAACACATTAGAAAAAGTAGGCGTAACCTGCATTATGGTAACGCACGACCAAGAAGAAGCCATGACCATGGCAAGTCGCGTAGCGATTATGTCGCACGGCGAGTTGCAACAAGTGGGCACGCCCGCCGACGTGTACGACTACCCCAACAGCCGCTTCACCGCCGAATTTATCGGTGAAACCAATATTTTTGAAGGCAAATTGGTACACAAAGACGAAGCCCACGCGCTGATTGACTGCCCCGAATTGCCCGCCAAAGTGTATACCGACCAAAAATTTGAAGCGGAAAACGGGCAAACTATTTGGATTTCCATCCGCCCCGAAGACATTGATTTGCATAAAGAAAAACCCGCTCACCGCGATACGCACAACTGGGCACGGGGCAAGGTAAAAGAAATCGCCTATTTGGGCAGCTTCGCCATCTACCATGTGCAAATGGAAAACGGGCGCATCATCAAAAGCCAAGTGCCCGCGCCGTATTGGTATGTGCGCAACATTGAACCGCCCACATGGGGCGATGAAGTGTATCTGGATTGGCCCGAAAACCAGCCTACCCCATTAACTCGTTAAAAAGGCAGCCTGAAAATGTCTTCCGTAAACATCAAACGCCGTATGCGCCCAGGGGCGCGCTTTGTTATTGGCGTACCGTATTTTTGGCTGCTGCTGCTGGTTTTAATTCCGTTTTTTATCGTGTTTAAAATCAGCTTTGCCGAACAAGCGTTTTCCATTCCGCCGTTCACGCCGCTGTTTGACGAACAAGGCGCGTTACACATCGTTTATCAAAATTACAAAGATATTTTTGAAAACTTTGGTTCATCGTTTATTTCGCTGATTAATCCATTTGCCAGCGAAAGCGGCGACAATATTTATCTGCTGACTTATTGGCTGTCCATCAAAACCGCGCTGATGACCACCGTTATCTGCCTGCTGGTAGGCTATCCTATGGCATATGCCATTTCCCGCGCCAATCCTGCTATTCGCAATGCGCTGTTGCTGGCAATTATGCTGCCATTTTGGACATCATTCCTGTTGCGCGTGTACGCATGGATGGGCTTGCTCGGACAAAACGGCATCATCAATAATTATTTGATTAAATGGGGCATTATTTCCGAGCCACTGAATTTGTTTTACAACTCGTTTTCGCTCACGCTGGTGATGGTATATGCCTATTTACCCTTTATGATTTTGCCGCTTTACACGCAACTGGTGAAATTAGACAAACGTTTGCTAGAAGCTGCTGCTGATTTGGGCGCACACCCCGTTAAAGCATTTTTAACCATTACTTTGCCAATGTCCAAAAGCGGCATTATCGCAGGCTCAATGCTGGTGTTTATCCCATCTGTCGGCGAATACGTTATCCCTGAGCTAGTAGGCGGGCCTGATAACTTGATGATTGGTAAAGTGTTGTGGCAAGCCTTCGCCGACCAAAACAACTGGCCATTGGCAGCGGCGATTGCCGTGATTATGGTATTGCTGCTGGTTGTGCCCATTGCCATTGGACAATATTTTGATGACCGCAAAGCCGCGAAAGGGAACAAATAATGCACAACGCTAAAATGTCGCCATTTTTGAAGCTGATGCTGTGCGCTGGCTTGGCGTTTTTGTATATTCCGCTGATTATTTTGGTGGCGTATTCATTTAATAAATCACAATTGGCAACTGTGTGGGGTGGCTTCTCTACTCATTGGTATGGCAAGCTGCTGCACAATGATGAAATATTAAGCGCAGCATGGTTATCGCTGAAAATTGCCGTGTTGTCGTCCTTTGCTGCCGTTACGCTAGGCACAATGGCAGGCTATGCCATGGCGCGGATTAAACGCTTTCGCGGCAGCATGCTGTTTGCGGGCTTGGTGTCTGCGCCCATGGTGATGCCCGATGTGATTACGGGCTTATCCATGCTGCTGTTGATTAGCCAAGTGCAAATTATGCTGCAAGGCTGGCTTGGTAATGATGTTGCGTGGCTAGATCGCAGTTTTTTCACTATTTTTCTTGGGCATACTACGCTGTGTATGGCGTATGTAACGGTGGTGATTCGCTCGCGTTTAGCGGAGCTTGACCAATCGCTAGAAGAAGCAGCCATGGATTTAGGTGCGCGTCCAATGAAGATTTTTTTCGTGATTACGCTGCCACTTGTTGCGCCAGCCATTGCGTCGGGCTTCTTGCTGGGGATTACGCTGTCGCTGGATGATGTGGTGATTGCATCGTTTTTGTCGGGGCCGGGATCGTCCACACTGCCGCAGGTGATTTTCTCGCGTATTCGGCGCGGACTAGACCCGCAAATGAATGTGCTGGCAACTATTATTATTGGGATAGTGGGTACACTGGTAATTGCGGCGAATTATTTTATGCTGCGCCAAGCCACCAAGCGCGAACGCGAAATGCAAGCGGCGTATAAGGCGGAGCAAAAGGCGTTGGAAAGCGCGTAGGCGTTTGCAAGCCCTAATAAGGCAGCCTGAAAACGGGAGAATACGTTTTCAGGCTGCCTTTGGTGTGCTGGGTTGTGATTTGATGCTACGAAGCCAGCAAGCGCAAGCGCGAAATGCAAGCGGCGTATCAGGCGGAGCAAAAAGCGTTGGAAAGCGCGTAGGCGTTTGCGAACCCTAATAAGGCAGCCTGAAAACGGG
>CAUVGV010000133.1:0-6833 GCA_963551505.1 uncultured Kingella sp. | reverse complement strand
TGGCGAAAGCTACATCACTAAACAAAGCTGCCTTCATGCGATTGAGTTAATCAAAAGCACAAACGCCAATACACGAGTTGTTGAAGTGTGATGTGCAAGCCCTATGCTTTCGTGTAGGGCTTTTTGCTTTTTAGCCATATCAGTCTCCTAAAAATGCCCGTCTGTCCGAGCCGTCAAGCGTCTGTTCCGCTTTGCCAAACCCGTGTAAGATTGAGTTTCCACACAACAACCCAACACGGAGAAAATCATGTCCTTAACACGATTTGAAGCCTTGCAGCTTGCTGCCCAACTGGTTCAACCCAACCAATCCCCCGATATGCGTATCAAAGAATTATTTGAACTGGCGAGCCTAATCATGTTGGAAGAACAAAAAGTGTTTCCGAAACAAAAGGCAGGGTCTATGTCCATGAGTTAATACGCTTAAAATATTTACGCATAACCGCCATTCCCTGTTTCATAGGGATTTCAGGGTCGCGGTTTAATCGGTAAACCGCAGCCGCAACCAACATCTTTTTAATCATCGCCTTATCCTTTTTGGATAGGGCTTTTTGCTTTTTAGCCATTACTGGTCTCCTTGTTAAAAACTAGTTAAGCCATTAAAATGTGCTTTTTAAACAATCCAATAAAGGAAAATTAAAATGGCAAAAAATGAAAAATCCAGTCCCAAGCTGGCATCATTAGCAGGCAAAGTGTTGGCGCAAAAATCCAGCACCCAAACTGCTAAACGTCTTGCTGCTTCTGTTTTGACGCAGGCAGCAGATAAGAAAAAGAAATAATCTGCCGCCTAGGTATCGTAATCACGCCTGCTGCTTGCTTGGTTTCGCGGTTCACGCCGCCCAAATGTGGCGCAAGCGTGATTTTCTTTTTGCTTTTATGCAGCACCATCCCCACCGAATGCACCACGCTTGTCCCCGTTTCTAATTCATCTTCATGCTGCCAACCAGCGGGGCAGCCAAAAGCATCTTCCCAAACCACCAGCGCAATTTTTTTAGCCATCATTCGTCTCCTTTCAATTCGGGCCATATTTCCGCCCAGTCATCAGGGCGTAGGTCGCGGCGGGTTACCGCGCCTTGCGTCAATTCTTCAATTTGGACGCAGCGTTTTATGGGGATGGGGCGTTTTTCTGCTAACCAGGCTTGTAGTGTTGGTTGGCGCACGCCCAACAACGTTGCCATTTCTTGCTGCGTTTTATCGTTCAAATACTCTTTCAGTCGTTCCATTTTAGCATCTCTATAAACAATGCCTATATTCTAGCCGAAAAAAATAACCCACTCAATAGCTATTGACTGTTTAGCTTGCGTTGGGAATAAAATATAGCCTTTGGCTATATCTACAATGGAGATTTTAAAATGTACACAGGAGAAAAATTAGGCGAAGCCATTAAAACAGCAATGAAATTAAAAGACGTTACGCAATCAGAAGTCGCAGACAAATTTGGCGTAAGGCAGCCATCCGTTGCAGGATGGATAAAAAGTGGCAGAATAGGAAAGAAACATATTGATGATTTAATTGAATATTTTTCCGATGTCGTTCCCCCATCCCATTTTGGGATTGAAAACATGGTTACCATTCCAGAGCTGTATACCAATTACCGCACCGACGAGGGCAACTACATCCTTAATCCCGACAATCCCAAAGGCAAGATATTGATTGAGCAGCTAGACCTAGCTGGCGCGTGTGGCGATGGCGAGCCATTGCTATATGATTATCCCGATTTGCTGAACGTTATCGGCTTCAATCAAGACCAAGCGCGCAAACTCTTTGGCAGCCGCGACCCACGCAAAATAAAACTAGTCAGTACCGTAGGCGATAGCATGACCCCCACCATTCCAAGCGGCGCAACCGTGTTTATTGATATAAGCGAGCAACGCTTTATCGGCGATGCCATCTATCTTTTCAACTATTGCGACAAACTCTACCTAAAACGGCTGCAACAAACGCCCAAAGGCATTTTTGCCAAATCCGACAACAAGTTTTACGACACCTTTCAAATTGATCCAGATGACGAATTCCACGTTATCGGGCGATACACAGGCATCATCCATGTTGAAGTAACGCAATAAAAAATCAAATTGGAGACAAAACAATGATTAACCTTTATCAATCGCTGGGCATCCCGCCCACCACCACAGCCGAGCAAATTCAGGCTGCCATTGAGCAAGCCAAAGCAACGCAGAAAGTGCCAAGCGTTTATTTAGAAAAAAGCCAAGAATGGCTGCTCAATAGCTACATCCGCACCCGTTATGATGACAAATTGCGTGAAGAACACCCCGAAGCGTTTAGCAATCTTTCCGAGCCGACACTTACTGAAAAGAAAAAGCCTGCAAAGCCCACTACCAAGTCTCCAAAACCCCTTGTTATTCAGGTTCCAGATATAGACCCCGCGTTTCAAGAACGCCTGCACGCCCATTCTGAACACATCCAAAGAATGAGTACGTTATGCACCACAGAAGAAACCACCAAACAAGCCCTAATCCTGCCCTTGCTGGATATTTTGGGTTTTTCCGCCTACGACCCGCGCAAAGTTAAAGCAGAATACCAAGCCGACTTTAAAGGCGTTAAATCAGGCGAGCGCGTGGATTATGCGCTATTTTGCGATGGTAAACCCGTGATGTTTATTGAAGCCAAAGCCTACATTGAAGACTTGGATAACCATTGTCCGCAACTTGCCCGCTATTTCAACGCCACGCCCGAAGTTTCCGTTTGCGCCATTACCAACGGCAAGGAGTGGCGATTTTTTACGGACTTAAACAACAAAAACATCATGGATGATGACCCATTCCTTACCATAGACATCACCACCTTAAACGAACTGGATATTGCCCAGCTTTACCAATTCCGCCACGACCAATTCCAGCCCGAAGCCCTGCGCAGCCTAGCCGAAGAAAGCGTGTATTTAAGCGCGTTCACAGAAGCCATTACCACCAGCCTAAAAGAAGCTGATACCGATTTCATCCGCTACATCGCTACCCGCGCCCGCGTGCAAAGAACACTCACACAAAAATTCTTGGAAAGCATGCAGCCATTGGTAAAACAAGCCATCCAGACCGCCGTAAGCTCCATGGTGGTTTCAGGCTTAAACACCCCCGCAGAATCCGATAACACCGCCGACGAAGACTTTAAGCTGCCCATTGTTGACCCCAACAACAGCAAAATCGTTACCACCTACGCCGAGCGGCAAGTTTTGGCGTTTACGCAATCCATCTTGCCCGATGATGCCGAAATAGAAGCCAAAGACACCGAAACCTATTACAACATCCTAGCCTTTGGCAAAGCAAACCGCTGGATATTACGTTATTTTGACAACAAAAAACGCCCATCCGTTATTTTCCCCATTCAGCTAGAAGAATCGGACATTCAAGCCATAGAACGTAACGGCTTGGAAATGCAAGGCGAACACATCATCATAGACATTCCAGAAAACATATTCCGCCTATCATGGCTGGTGCGCGAATCCTATGCTTTCTGTTGTGATGATGAAAATTTCCGCCGCAGAGGCAAATAAACCACACATAGATTAAAATATTTTTCAGCAACCGCCCCCAAGGGCGGTTTTTTGCGCCCACAAAAAAGCCCCGTGCAACGCACAGGGCAGTTTTTAAGGCTGCAACAACAAATCCGCAGGAATGCCCAGCCCATGATGCAGCCTTTTAATCATCGGCAAGCTCAATGGACGTTTCCCACTCAACACTTCCGACACTTTGGACGGGCTGCCCAAATAAACCGTCATATCCGCCTGTGTTAGCCCATTTTGCTCCATGCGAAACTTAATCACATCCAAAGGCGTAATTGCCGACGTATCCAACTGGCAATGCTTGTCCTCATAATGCTTAACCAACATAGACAACAGTTCAAACTCATCCAAATCATCACCCGCCAGCGTTGCCATGCCGCCTAGCTCAATCAAGCGGCTCATTGCGGTTTCGTACTCCGCTTCTGTTTTAATAATCCGATACATTTTAAAAAGTCCTCTTATCATATTCCGCGTGCCTATCCATTCCACCATCACACGCCCCGCAGCAAACACCACAACCACCACCAAACGATAATGATTGCCGCGCAAGTTAAAAATCACACGGTTATTCGGCAAAAAATCCGCCGATTGATACACCGCCTTAATATCATGCGTGGTTTGCCACCTCTCCCGCTCCACATCCGCAATCCAAGTGCATAGCGCAGTCCGTATATCTGCGTGTTTGAGCGCAAACTGTTCCAACTTACGTTTACCTAAAATTTCCATAATAGCCCTTTTATGCCGATTATATCGCATCTTCCCAAAATGGGAAACGCAGCAAAAGGATAGCTCTAAAATCATTACCTCGTGGCGGTTTTTACCCGCAGCCTGAAAAGGGCGGTTTTTTGTAACCTGCTTGCGAAAAGCAAACAATAGCTTTATTATTGCTTGCAATTTAATACAAGGAAAACACCATGAGCATCAACTTCAATATCCGCATGGACGAAAGCCTAAAAGAACGCGCTTTCCCTATTATAGAAAGCTACGGCTTAACCCCCGCCCAAGCAGTCAAGCTGTTTTTAAACCAAATTGCCGACACCCAAGCCCTGCCGCTATCGCTTGCCTATAAAGCGGGCAAAATTCCCAATGCCGTAACCACCCGCGCATTAGAAGAAGCCATAGCCGAGCGAAACAACCCCACTGTGCAAACCTACACGCTAGCAGAAGCCATGCAAGCCATGCAGGAGCTAGCCAGTGAGTGATTTAAAAATAGCGTTTGGCAACCAGTTTAAGCGCGACATCAAAAAGCAATTTCTTGTATTGGCAACAGCAGAATGGGCGGAAGTATTGCATAGCTTAACCAAACGCATCACGCTGCCTGAAAAATATTTAGACCACCCGCTAGCAGGCAACTGGATAGGTTTTAGAGAGTGCCATATCCAGCCCGATATGCTGCTGATATACGATAATTCAGGCGAAAAATTGATATTGGTGCGCCTTGGCACGCATTCCGAACTTTTTTAAATACCATCAAACCGCCTAATGGCGGTTTTTCTTTCACCGCCCCCACAAAGGCGGTTTTTTTGCGCCTTGTGAAAACTTTGTTTTGTTTAAAAACAATAGGATATTAAATTATCGCCAAAATTATAATCATTACCTATTGATTATTTATAGGCAATGATTATAATACACCCATCGCAACAAAACACAGGAGCAACAAAATGAAAGAAGTCAAACTAACCCTAGTAGAACACACCCTAGGCAAAGCAGACCAAACCATCGCCTATGTCAAAGCCACCAAACACGGCAAGCAAGCAGAAGTAAGGTTTGTTGGACACAAACAAGTGTTTAAGTTCCCCACCGTTACCCAAGCATGGCAATGGTTATGCCGCACAGTACAAAGCGACAACCCAAACACCTACTTTTTAAGCGCCGACTACATCGCAACGCTAAAAACACTCTAACCCAAAGGGGGCGCAAGCCCCCAAGGAGCACACCATGTATTCAAGCCCAGCCAACACAGGCTACGCCGACAACTATTGGGGCTGCCAAGACCCCAGCTACTACGACGAGCCAACCAATTATTTAGGTGAGCTATACAGCGAATGGGAAGCCAGAATAGCCGACCAATACCGCGCCGCCGCCATCGCCCAAATGCGCAGCGATTTGCAACGCTACGATAACTGCGAACAAGAACTAGCAGAACTAGCCGCCGCCGAAGCAGGGCAGGGCGATGAAGACACCGAAAACGACATTTGGGCAACCATTTTAGAAATCGCCCAAGCCAACCACGACACCTTTTAAGGAGCAAAACATGAAACAAGAAATTTCAGATTTAGCAGACGCTTTGCGCTACACACACAAAAAAATCCACAAGCTAAACGCACTATGCCAGCAATACAGCCCCGACAGCTACCTGCAAAAATGCCAAGACAACAAAGGGCTATTCGCCATCACACTACACATCCGCCAAGCAAGCGGACACTACGCACACGCAGATTTTGGCATAGAACCCGCCGATTTAGCCGCCGCCAAAGCATGGATTAAATGGCATCTCAAACACAAGGCAGCCTGAACCCCCATGAAATACTTTTACCCCGAACAAGAAAGCATCCCCATGAAAACCCTAGCCCACACCACCGCAGCCCTAGCCCTAGGCTTCACACTAGGCATACTCGCCACCGCCTACGCCCAGCAGCCAAAGATAGAAATCAAAACCTACGACTGCGACACCCTGCAAGACATCCCCAGCGAGTTGTACTTCAACCCCAGCGCAGCCCACCAAATCCAAAAGCTACACGACCAATGCGAGCAGCAAAAGAACGCCATCATGCTGCAACAACAATGGGACAAAGAGCCCACAGCGGGCATCGTATTGGAGAAATAGCATGAACACATGGACAACCATACTCACGCCCACCGAGCTAGAAAAAACCTTTGCCCCTAAAAAAGCGAGCGGCAACAAACCCATAGAAGTACGCACAGCCAGCGGCGCAATCAAACGCTTTGACAGCACAAGAGAAGCCGCCCTTGGTATAGGCATATCCAAATCCACCGTAGCGAAGCTATGCCAAGAGCGACGAGCAGACAAACAAGGCAACCACTACCGCTACATCTAGGAGCAAAAACATGCAATACGACCAAGACGACGACAACGGCGAATACTGGCAAACAGTCGGGCAATGGGAGCAATGGCAAGAAGCCCAAACCGACCCCATAGAAACCGACGAAACCTACCCACCCTTTGACGAACCACCCTTTTAGGAAGCAATCATGGAAAACACCCTACACACCAAACATTGCGCCATACAAAGCCAACTCAACGCCCCAAAAGATGCCTTTAACCCCTTTGGCAAATACAAATACCGCAGCGCAGAAA